>DAHWHV010000201.1 GCA_027335545.1 Clostridia bacterium | reverse complement strand
CGGCGCGCCCGAGCCGCGCAAGGGCGGGTGGCGGCGCGTCATCCCGAGCGCCCGGCGCGCCCGGAACGTGCCGCGCCCTGTACCCTCTGTCCCGGATCTGCGCGGGCCACCCGCCGACGCTCGCTCCCGACCGGCGAACCGCGCAAGCGCGGCCCCACGCCTGCCGGGGCCGGGTCGGCCCGTCGCGGAGAGCCGCCGCTGCCGGCCGCCCGCGGTCCACCGGCGGCTCTCCGTCCCCGTTCGACGGCGGTGGGTGCGCTCGGCGGGTCTCCGGCATGGCCCGCCAGGCTGAGGCACGAGCGGCCGTTGTGGCCGTGGGTCCCAGCCGGCTCGGCGGGTGTGCCCGCAAAGACGCCGCGGCCCGTGCGCGGTCCCCTGGGCCCACTCGGCGCCACCGCGAGGGGCGCGCGGCGGTGTGGCGCTGGGGCGAGGCCGCCGGTCCCCCAGGGGTGGCGAGGCATGTCCTCACCGCCGGCAACTGGTATAGAATGGCGGCGGTGATGCGAGCATGCGTTTGGTCATCGCGGAGAAGCCCTCGGTGGCCGCCGACCTCGCCCGGGTGATGGACCCCGGCGCTCGGCGCGCCGAGGGCTACATCGAGGGCCGGGCCTATACCTGGACGTGGGCCTTGGGTCACCTCGCGGAACTCGCGCCCCCCGAGCACTACGCGCCAGCGTTGGCCGGCCGCTGGAGGTTGGAGCTGTTGCCGGTCGTTCCGGAGCGTTTCGCGTTGCGCCCGCGGGAGGGGCGCTCCCAGCAGCTCGGCGTGATCCGCCGCCTCCTTGGGCAGGCCGCGGAGGTCGTGGTCGCGACCGACGCCGGGCGCGAAGGTGAGGCGATCTGGGAGTATATCCGCGAACTCTCGGGCTACGCCGGCCCCGCCCGGCGGCTCTGGCTGAGCGAGGGCACCCCCGCCGCCGTGCGCGCGGCCTTCGCGGCGCTGCGGTCACCCATGGTCCACCTGGCCGCCGCGGCGCGCGCCAGGGGCCAGGCGGACTGGGTGATCGGCATGAACGCGACGATGGCGTTGTCGGCGCGCCACGGCGGGCTCTGGTCCACGGGCCGGGTCCAGACCCCCACGCTGTGCCTGCTGGCGGCCCGGGAGGCCGAGATTCGCGCCTTCCGGCCCGAAGACTACTGGGTCGTCCTCGCGGACTTCGTGGCGGGGGGCGGCGCCCGTTACGCCGGGCGCTGGTTTCGCGGGGAACGCGACCGGCTGGCGGCGGCGGCGGAGGCTGAGGCCCTGGCCGCCAAGGTGCAGGGCCAGGCCGGTCGCGTGGTCTCCGTCGAGCGCCGGGAGGCGCGGGAGCCGCCGCCACGGCTCTTCAATCTGACCGACCTGCAGCGTGCGGCCAACGCACGGTACGGCCTCACCGCTGCGCGCACGCTGGCGGCCGCCCAGTCCCTCTACGAGCGGCACAAGGCCCTGACCTATCCGCGCACGGACTCGCGTCACGTCGGCGCGGAGACCTTCGGCACCTTCCCCGCGCGCCTGCGGGCCGTGGCGGACCTGCCATGGCCGCCGGCCGCCATCGCCGGCCGGCTGGCTGGTGCGCCTCCCCACCCGGGGCCCCGCGTCGTCGACGACGCTCGGGTCTCCGACCACCACGCCCTGCTGCCCACGGCTCACGCCGTAGAGCCCGCCGGCCTCGGGCCGGACGAGCGCCGTGTCTACGAACTCGTCGTACGCCGCTTCCTTGCCGCGCTACTGCCCCCGGCCGTCTATGGCGAGACGGACGCGGTCAGCGAGGTGGCGGGGGAGACCTTCCGTTCCCGTAGCCGGGTGCTGACGGTCCCGGGCTGGCGGGAGGCCGAGCCGGCCCCGAGCGCCCCAGCGGGTCGCGCCAAGGGCCGGGGTGCGTCCGAAGGCGAGGGAGAAGGGGACGCCGTGGCGCGGGAGGAGCCCGGCGGGGACCTGGCGGGGCTGCGCCCCGGCCAGCCGACCTATTGCGCCAGTGCGCGGGCCGAGGCGCGCCAGACCCAGCCGCCCAAACGGTACACGGAGGCGGGCCTATTGCGGGCCATGGAGACCGCGGGCCGGCTGGTGGACGAGGAGGTGCTGGCGGAGGCCATGCGGGAGCGCGGGCTGGGGACGCCCGCCACGCGGGCCGAGACCATCGAGACGTTGATCAAGCGCGCGTACGTGCGGCGCGAGAAGAAGGCGCTGGTCCCGACGCCACGGGGCGAACAACTGGTGGCACTGGCGCCGCCGGAACTGCGTGAGCCCGCGACCACGGGGGAATGGGAACGCCGCTTGCGGCAGATCGAGCGCGGGCAGGACGACGCGGCGGCGTTTCTCGACGGGATCACGCTCCTGACGCGGCGCATCGTCGCCGACGTAGCCGGGCAGGAGCGGGCCGCGCCCGCGGCCACTGTGGCGCAGTCACTGGGCGCCTGCCCGCGGTGCGGCGCCGCTGTCGTCGAAGGGCGCATGGGCTACGGCTGCTCCCATTGGCGCGAGACGGAGGGGGGCTGCCGCTGGGTCCTCTGGAAGGAGGTCGCCGGCAAGACCCTCACCTCCGCGCAGGCGCGCGAATTGCTGCAGCGCGGGGAGACCCGCCGCGCGATCCGCGGCTTTCGTTCCAAGGCCGGTGCGGCCTTCGCCGCGCGGTTGCGGTTGGACCGCGAGACTGGGCGTGTGCGTTTCCTCTTCGACGACGCGCCGGCCATGGGGTCAGGCGGCCCAGCGGCCGCGGGGACGGCGCGTGCGGCGGCGGGGTCAGGCAGCCCGGCTGCCGTGAGGTCGGTGCGTCCGGCCGCGGGGTCAGGCGGCCCAGCGACGGCGGGGTCGGCGCGTCCGGCCGTGGGGTCGGCGCGCCCGGCCGCGGGGTCGGTGCGTCC
>DAHWHV010000195.1 GCA_027335545.1 Clostridia bacterium | reverse complement strand
GACGGCGGGCAGCCGCGCGCCGTTGCCCACGTACGCCACCCGCAGCGAAGCCGCCACGCCGCATCACCGTGCCCCTCGTCGTGTTCGTCGGCCCCCACCACGCGGCCCGGACACCCAAAGGGTTCTTTGGCGCCGCGCCGGAGGCCTCCTGCCCGCCCCACCGCACCTCGCGGGGCAACCCCGGCGGGCCGCGGCCCCCACGGGGCGCTCGGCGGGGAGGCCGGCCGGGGGCGGCTCAGCGCAAGACCCGCAGGGCCAGGCCCGCCGAGGCCCCCACCAGCCACAGCCAGCAGCACCACGTCACCCACGCCCAGCGTGCGCTCGTCACCGCGCCATCCCCCTTCTGCGGACGAACCCCCTCGCCGGGTCGCCGCCGCCCTGCGCCCGGGTGTGAGCCCACCGTCACACCCCACCCCCCAGCAACAACCAGGCGCAGGCCGCGACGAACACCACGAGCACCAACAGCCCCGCGAGCGTCCAGGCCGGCGTGTTGCGGTGGCGCCCCATCAACGCCCCGTCCCCCGCCAGGAGCAGCAGGACGGCGATCACCGGCGGCAGCAGGACGGCCGCCGCGGCCTGGACGGCGACCGCGACCAGGGTCAGGGACAGCCCGGGGAGCAGGACCGCCCCCGCCGCCGCCATCACCCCCACCGAATAGGCCCCGTAGAACGCGGGCGCATCCGCCGCCCGGGCCGACGGCCGCGCGACCCCCCCGAAGACCTCGGCGACGGCCCAGGCGGTAGAAAGCGAGACGGTGAGGGCCGCGACGAGCCCGGCGTCGAACAACCCGATGGCGAAGAGGGCGGACCCCCAGGTACGGCCCGAGGCGGCGATGCCCGCCGCGCCGAGCAGGACGACGGCCGAGGCCACGGTCAACTGCACCAGCGCACCGATCCCCAGGTCCCAGCGCGCCGCCCGGACCGAGCCGCCCCGCTCCGCGCTGGCCTGCGCCTGGAAGAACAGCATCCAGGGGGCCAGGGCGTTGCCCGCCGCGGCGACCACGAAGAGGCGGAGCCCGGCCGTCGTCCGGGTCTGCCAGAGGGCCGCACCGCCCCGCGCCCCCGCGTGGATCGCCAGGGGCACAAACAGCAGGCTCGCCACGGCCAGCCCCACGCCCAGGCGCTCCGCCGTGCGGTAGGGGGAGAGCAGGACCAGCGCCAGCACTAGGGCGCACGACAGCGGCACGCCCACCCGCAGCGGGATGCCGAAGTGCGCCAGGCCCAATCCCATGCCCGCGAACTCCGTGACCAGGGTCAGCCAGTTCTGCACCGCCAGGTCGCAGCCGCAGAGCACGGCCCAGGAGCGGCTCAGGCGCGTGCGCACCAGGGACCCCAGCCCCCGGCCGCAGGCCAAGCCGACGCGCAGGGCCATGTCTTGGACGACGCAGGTGCAGGCACACAGGGGCACCAGCAAGAGCACGAAGGCCCCGGCCCCGAACCGGGCCCCGGTGGCGGCGTACGAGAGCAGACCGCCGGCGTCGTTGTCCCCGGCCATGACCAGCAGGCCCGGTCCCAGCACGGCCAGCGCCTGCAGCACTCGCAGCCAGCCCGCGGCGGCCGGGGCGCCTCCGGGAACCCCCGCGGCCTCGCTCTCTTCGGCCGGTGCCGCCACGATCCACCCACCCCCGGTCATACCCTGCGCGCGACCACCATATGAACCAGCCGGCTGTGGTGCGCCCCGCACCAGGGGGTGGTGCGCGCGGAGCCGGAGCTGACCCGGGTGCTGCGGGAGCGGCTGGCCGCGAGCGGGCTGTCCTTGCGCGCCTTGGCCCGGGCCGCCGGCGTCAGCCATTCCAGCGTCTCCCGCCTGCTGCGCGGCCGCGCCCGCCCGACCCCCGGGCTGCTGCTGGCCCTGGCCGGCCCCCTGCACTGCCCGCCGGCCCTGCTGCTGCACGCCGCGGGCCTGGCGCGCCCACCGGTGGGGGACGGGGATGGCCCCACCGCCCCCCACCCGCTGTCCGTCCCATCCGCCGAGCCCTGGGACAGCCTGCGCGCCTTCGGCCTGGAGCCCGTGCCGGCGGAGTTGCCAGCGGCCGTGCGCGAACGACTCGCACGCCTCCGAGAATACGCGGCGACGCCGGAGGCCGTCGAGTTGGCGCGCGAGGGCCTCCAGCGCAAGATCTCGGCGCTGGGGGCCCGCGGGCCGGTCATTGAGCGGCTCCAGGCGCTGGGCCGGCTGTATCTGGACGGGGGAGACGGGGCGCCCCCCGCCGCGCGCCTAGCGGCGGGGGGCGCCGTCCTCTACTTCCTACTGGGGGTAGACGCCATCGACGACTACCTCTTCCCGATCGGCTACCTCGACGATGCCCTGGCGATCGCCCTGACCGAGGCCGAGGTGCACCGCCTGGGCGGATGAGGCGACTGCGAGGCGACCGGGGTCTCCCGCCGTGCAGGGCGCCGCGTTGGCCGCAACCTGGGAGGCCACGGCGCGAAGCAGGCGGCCCCTAAACCACAATGGGCAGTGGGTTACGAGGAACTCAGGCCACAGCATCCGGAGGAGGGTGGAGCCAAGGCGAGCTTTGGCTCCACCCTCTAGAGCCCCGGGAGGGAGGCGGCGTCCGGTACGCCCATGCCGGTGCACCAATCGTACCCCGGCCCCGCGACGTAGTACGTGTCGAGTTGAGCCCGCAGCAGGCTGTCGTTCCAGTTGGTCCCCTGGACCACATCACGGGCGGCGGCGTAGAGCACGGTGTGGTCCATGGCCCGCCCGGTGGCCTGGAGATAGAGGGCGGCGGTGGCCGCGACGATGGGCGCTGCGGCGCTGGTCCCCCAGACCGGCACCTCGGCGCCGCGGTCGACGATGACCAGGGGGCCGGCGAAGGCCGCGACATCCGGCGTGACCCGGGTCGGCGCGCCAAGGGCCCCTTGATAGCCGGGGGCGGGGACGAAAGCGCTGAGGCCGCCGCCGCCACTGGCCTGCGGCAGGCTGCTGGAGGGGTTGTAGGCGGGGGCCGCCGGGTCCAGGATCTGCCCGCCCCAGGCCTGCTCGCCAGCAGCGGGGTCTCCGGGGACGGCGAGCTGCGTCCCCCCGACGGCGATGAACGAGGCCTGGGTCGCCGGCCAGGAGGCCTGCACCCGGCCATCCGCCGGGAAGGCCGCGTAAGCGCCGTTGTCGCCGGCGGCGACGAAGCAGAGCATCCCGTGGGAACGCGCCCAGGCGTCGAGGTCTGCGGCGAAGGTGGCGGCGTCGGGCCAGGAGGAAGCCGCGGACCGGTCGCGGATCGTGCCCGCCGCGCCGATGTCGGCATCGGGCCCACCAAGGCTGATGGAGACGATGCGCGCGCCGTCGGCGGCGGCGGCGCGCAGGGCCGACCACAGAGCCGGCAGGAACTGCAGGAGCGGGGCCTGTCCGTCCACGACGTACGCGTGCAAGTCCGCCCCGGGGGCCAGGGCACCGGCGTATTGCAGGTCCAGGTCGGTCTCGCCCAGCGCGGACGCGCTGGAGCGCGCGTGGGGCAGTACGGTGGCGCGCGCCGGGGTGTTGAGCTCCGGTCGCACGCTGTACCGGGCCCAGAAGGCCGCGTCGTCGCGGCCGTTGGGCAGGGAAAACTCCACGAAGCCGATCCGGATGCCCTGG
>DAHWHV010000179.1 GCA_027335545.1 Clostridia bacterium | reverse complement strand
CGTGGCCCCCCGTGCCGACGAGCGCCGCCGGCTGCGCGGCGCGCTGCTGGCCTCGCGTCGGGTGGGAGCCGACCCGGTGGGGATCGCCGATCCGGTGGTGGCGGGGGTGGGGCGCGCCGGCGTGCTCTGGGGGCGCACCCTGGCCGACCACCTGGGCGCACCGCGCGGCGGCCCGACCGTAGGGCCCGCCCTGCGGGCCGCGGGCCTGGAGGACTGGGTCGCGGGCCTGGCGCAGGGCCTGCAGACCCCGCTGGCGGACCTGCACCCCACGCCGGAGCAGGAGTTCCGCCTCTCGCTCGCGGCCGCCCTGGTCCGGGGGGCCAACCTCCTGGTGGTGGACGGCACCGACCCGGCCACCCCCGGCGTCGACTGGGGCGGCCTGCCCTGTGGCGTGGTCCTGCTGGCCGCGGCGGGGGCCCAGGTGCCCGCAGGCGCGCCCACGCGCCTCTGGGCCCCCGCCGCCGCGCAGGGCGCCGCGGCGGGGGCCGGCGCCACCCCAGTGGTGACCGCTCCGGACGAGCCCCTGGGTGGGGCCGTGCCCGCGCCCCCGCAGGTCGTGGAGGGGGGCGGGCAGCTCCCCGGCTGGTGGTCGCGGGCCCGCGGCGGCCTGCGGGGATGGTGGCGCCTGCTGGGGGTACAGGTGCGGCTCTGGCCGCCCGTCGGCCGCGGTGCATCCCTCCGCCGCCTCGTCCGCTACTACTACCCCTATTGGCCATACTGGCTCTTCGTGGTGCTGATGGCGCTGATCGCCATCGGCGGCCTCTCCCAGATCGCGCCCCTCTTCACGCGCCTGATGATCGACCAGGCCCTGCCGCACAAGAACATCCACCTGCTGCTGCTGGGCATCGCCATGGGCGTGCTCGCCCCCCCGCTGGTGCACGTCTTCACGGGCACCATCAGCACGATCACCCACGAGACGATGAGCAACCGCGCCCTGCGCGACATGCGCCAGGAGGCGTACACCCGCGCCAGCCGCTGGCCGTTGGGCTTCTACCGGCGGCACGCGCCCCACGAGGTGCTCTCCCGCCTGGTCAACGATGTCAACAGCGTCTATCTCGGCGCCGCGGACATCGCCAACGCCAGCTGGATGCTGCTGCCGATCCTGCCCGCAGTGGCCATCATGCTCGGGCTGAACGCCAGGCTCGCACTCCTGATCCTGCTCGGGCTCGTGCCGACGGCCGCCCTCAGCTACGTCCTGGGCCAGGTCCGCTACCCGCTGACCCGGCGCACCTTCGAGGTGGTCTCGGCGCTGAACGGACAACTCGCCCGGACCTGTTCCCCGGAGGGCGCCCTGGCCGTGCGTGGCGCGGGGGCCGAGCCCATCGAACGCGCGGCCTTCGCGGCGCACAACCGCCTGCTGGCCAGCCTCGGCCTCACGACCGGCACCGTCCAGGTGGTGTTTGCCTTTGTGGTGGCCTGCGTCGGGGCGCTGGTCGCCGGCGCCCTGTACTGGCAAGGCGGGCTCGCGGTGCTGGCCGGCCGGATGAGCGTGGGGACCCTCGTGGCCATGGCCACGTATGTCGTGGCCATGGAGCACCTGCACGGCGGCTTCCAGATCTACATGGACCTGCGCTCCGTCCAGGCCAACTGTGACCGCATCTTCGCGTACATGGACGCCGATCCCACACCCGGGCCCGCGGCCGGGGACCCGCCACCCCCGCCGCGCGTGGACCAGGCCCCCGTCACCATCCGCAACTGGCTCCCGGGGGTCCCCGCGACGACGGTCCCGGTGGGCGGTCAGCGCCGCCTCACCCTGCCCGCGGGGGTCCCGGCCCTGGAGCAGGCCGCGGTCATCACCGGCCTGTGGGACGCAACCCTCGGCCTGGAGGTCGCCGGGGCGCCGCTGCCGCCGGGGGGGGGCGCGGGTTGGCGACACGCGGTGGCGGTGCTGTCCGCCGCCTTCCCCGTGAGCGGCGGGGAGACCTGCGCCGACCTGATCGGCCCGGGCGACCCCGACGCGATCGCCACGGCCCTACGCCGGACGGGCCTGCCGCCCCGGCCGCAGCAGCCCGTGGACCCGGACGCCCCGGCGGCGTTGCGCTTCCGCCTCTCCGTCGCCGCCGCGCTCCTCCGCCCGGAGGCGTGGTTTTGGATCGTCGACGAGGACAGCGCCTGCGACGACCTGCCCCTGGCCGAACTCGCCGGAGGGCGCAGCGTCCTGTACCTGGGCGCCGCGGCGGACCCGCGCCAGCCCGAGACCACGGCCTGGGCCCAGGCGGCGGCGACCTGAGGGCCTGGGGGCTCGGCCGGGACGGGCCCGTGCCCCCAGGCCCCGCGCCTCGGAGGGTGCTGCAAGAGTCCGCTGACGTGACCAAACGGGACCCGACGCCCTTGGGGTGGTCGGGCCCCGTGACAGGGGCGCAGGGCGGCTGGGCTCCTCGATGCCTCGCCCGCTGGGGCGGCTAGGGGGGGCCGCCCCCCCGCCGGGCGGCGCCCCCCTCCCCGGCACTCAGTCGGCCAGGCTCATCTGACCGGCCCCGACCGCGTAGTCGGCTTCTCCGGACAACTCCTCCAGGGAACGACCCGAGGGCTCCGGCAGCACCAGCGTGAGGGCGACGCCGACCAGCGACAGCCCGCAGGTCAGGGTCAGGGTTCCCGTCAGGCCGAGCACGCGGTTGAACAGCGGGAAGAGGAAGACCCCGAGGAAGGCCCCGAACTTGGCGATCCCCGCGGACATGCCGTGTCCCGTCGTCCGGGCGCTCACCGGATACAGCTCCGCCGAGAGGGCGAAGGTAGTGCAGTTGGGCCCGAACTCGGCGAAGAAGTAGCTGATCCCATACACCAGGATGAACGGCAGGACCAAGTGGGTCAGGCCGGGGACGACGCCGATCGCCAGGAAGGCCGCGCCCATCACCAGGAAGCCGATGATCTGCAGGCGGCGGTGGCCGATGCGGTCCATGTGCAGGAACGACAGGACGTACCCGGGCACGGCGAACACCGCGAAGAGGATCAGGGACCAGGCCGCGGCCTGCAGCGGCGTGGCGTGGGCCACCACGTCCTTGAGGATCAGGCCCGTGGAGATCGTGTTGCCGTAGTACGCGTAGTCGAAGACGAACCAGGTGCCGGCGGTGCCCAGGAGCATCAGCAGGTTCCTGGGGTTGGTGATGAACTCCGTGAAGGATAGGCGCACCGCGGTCTCTTGGCGCGCCTTGACCCGCACCACGCCCCCGGAGTACTGCTCCGTGGCGCGCGCCGCACCCTCCGCATCGCCGCGCACCTGGGCCACGTAGCGGGGCGACTCCGGCATCGTGCGGCGGAAGTAGATCACGGCCGCCGCCGGGAGCGCGCCGAGGCCAAGCATCAGGCGCCAGGCGACGTCCGGGTGGATGCCCGAGGCCAGCAGCGTCATCGCGACGATGGGACCGGCCAGGAGTCCCAGGGCCTGCATGGAGAAGACCATCGTCACCAGCTTGCCGCGGTCGCGCCGGTTCGCATACTCGCTCATGAGCACCGCGCTGACCGGATAGTCTCCCCCGATCCCAATCCCGAGGATGAAGCGGAAGATGATCAGCCAGACGATGCTGGGGGCGAAGGCGGAGGCGATCGCCGCCGCCGCCATCAGGGCCGCCTCCACGCCGTACACGGCCTTGCGTCCGTAGACGTCGGCCAGGCGGCCGAAGAGAAAGGCCCCGACGAAGGCGGCGATGAGGGAGGTGCTGCCCAGTAGGCCCGTGGCCATGGCGCTGGGGTGCCAGACCTTGCCAATCAACGTCAGCGCCGCGCCGATGATGAAGAGGTCATACGCGTCGGTGAAGAAACCCATGCCCGCCGTCAACACCGTCCGTAGGTGGAACATGGACAGCGGCGCCTCGTCGAGGGCCTCCGTCACGGCTGTGGCCGAGTCTCTGGGCATGGGGGCGATCTCCTCCTGTCGCTCTGGCGACTCACCATCGCGCTGAGCCTACCGCCTCCTTCGCGCCGCGGCGGGGAGATCAGGTGAACGGCACGTGAAGATCAGGTTAAGGCGGTTCCGCGGCGCCGCCGGGCCCGGAGCCGCCAGTGCGCGCCAAGGAGGAGGCGGGCCTACGGGGGCGGAGCACCGCTCGCCC
Organism: Clostridia bacterium; assembly: GCA_027335545.1. The sequence goes on along the minus strand of DAHWHV010000179.1, from coordinate 4,414 downwards.
GCGGCGAGCTTCGCTCCGCCGCAGAGCACCGCTCGCCGCCTACGGCGAGCTTCGCTCCGCCGCAGAGCACCGCTCGCCCGCGGCGAGCTTCGCTTCCGCCGCAGAGCACCGCTCGCCGCCTACGGCGAGCTTCGCTCCGCCGCAGAGCACCGCTCGCCGCCTGCGGCGCGCTTCGCTTCCGCCGCAGAGCACCGCTCGCCGCCTACGGCGAGCTTCGCTCCGCCGCAGAGCACCGCTCGCCGCCTACGGCGAGCTTCGCTCCGCCGCAGAGCACCGCTCGCCTGCGGCGAGCTTCGCTCCGCAGCTCAGTGCGGCCAATGCGCCTGCAGCGAGGAGAGCATGTCCCCCACGAGGCGGAGCTGCGCCTCCGAACAGGAGCGTAGCCGGCGGGCGAGGTCGTCGGCGGCTCGCGACCGCGGCGGGTCCCTGTCGGCCAGGACGTCCCCAGCCCGGACCCCCAGGGACGAGGCCAGGCGATACACGGCCGGCACGCTGGGCCAGCGCTCCCCCCGCTCGATGCGCGCGAGGTGTCCCTGGTCCATCCCGGCCGCTTCGGCCAGAGCCACCTGGGTCAGGCCCTGGAGTTGGCGCAGTGCCTTGAGACGACCCCCGAGTGCGGAGCGCAGCACCGCTTCGTCCATCGTCTCCCCCCGGGCACATCCTTGGCACCCGCCGCACAGGGGTGGAAGGGCCTCACAGGCATAGAGCGAATGTCTCGTAGGCATGAGGCGGGGGCCGGGCCAGCACGTCCTCACCGGGCGCGCCGCCCACCCACACGCTGGGACCGCCGGGTTGGAGGGCACGGGGCGCGATGCGCATCGGAATGGTCTCCGTCCCATCGTGCGTGGCCACCTCGCTGGCGCGCACCCGAGGGGCCCTGCCCCTGATCGGTCCCCGTGCCGCACGCGGCCTGCTCGGTCCGGGGGACGGCCTGCTCCTTTGGAGCCTGGCCGCCGACGCCGCGCGCCTAGCGCGCACGTTCCGGGGGCGGCTCTACCCGCCGCGGGCGGCCTTCGAACTGGCGGATCGCATCGAGGCCACCCGGCGGCTGGACGACCTCTCGAGCCACGGCCTGCGCCGAGCCTACCTGTCCCGCGGCGAACGCGTGCTGGCCGGTAGCGGAGGGGAGTTGCTGGTCATCCAGGAGTGCGCTCCGGGGGGAACGCGACGGCGCCTGGTCACCGCCAGCCGCAACATCCAGGTGCGGGCGCCGGCGATCGTCGCGCCGTACCTCCCAGGGACCTCCGTCCGCGTGCTGCGCATCGGCGCGTTCGTGGCGGCCTATGGACGGCGGGGAGACGCAGGGGATGCGGTGGCTGGCGCGACGCAGGTCTCGGTCCCCCCGGAACTCCTCAGCGACGCGGTCTTCGTCCTGGAGGGCGTGGGGCTGCAGTTTGGCGCCGTCGATTACCGCCTCGGCCCGCGGGTGGCCGCCGAGGGCCTGGAGCCGTTGCCACCACTTCCGGCGGACCCGGCGGCTGAGGCAGCGCTCGAACAGCATCTGATCGAGTTGGTCGACGGGTGGTGGGCGTGCGCCGTGGGCGCCGCCGGAGTGTAGCGGCGTGGCCGCGCGCCCGTGCGGGCAGACAGCGCCGGACGCGGATGCACGCAAGGGGAATGGGGCCGATGGCGGGCAACGGGGATGCAGCCAGGACCCGCGACGGGGCTGGACCCCGTCGCTGCGCCGACCACTCGCCGCGCCTCCAGGGGGCGCGCGGCGTTCCAGTGTCCTCCCCGCCCGGGGCGCCCGTGCGGCTCGCGCCTGGGCAACCCGAGGCGGCACGGCCTCGACGGCCGAAGCCGGGCGAGGAGGGCCCAGGCATCCCGCGGGTCTCCGGCGAATCTCTGGTGGGGGACGCAGCGCGCAGCCCCACCCGCCACGTCCGCCGGCAGGCGAGCCGCCTGGGCCCGCCACCGCGGAACCCCGCATTCGCCTCTGGGGCCCCGCGTCGGGGTGCGCAGCCGCGCTCCGTCTCACTCGTCCGGCGAGCCGTCCAATCCCGAGAGGGGCGGGGTGGTGGCGCAATGTCGGCGACCGATCAACTCTGGGCGGTCTCCACCTGGCTCCGGGCACGGTATGAGTCCGCCCCCACGGCGGAATTGCCGCTGTTGGCCTCCGTAATCGCCTACCTGGAGACGCTCGCGACCCTGGAAGGCGAGCGGCGAGATGCGGTGACGGGGCCGGAGCCCGCCGAGCCCGCCCAAGAGGCCCGGCTGGAGCCGGAGGCCCCGGAGGTGCGCCACGGCACGTTCAATGAGACGGCCTGGGGGGGCACCGTCTTGGTCGACGACGGCCCCCCGGTGCGGGTCCCCTACTCCGTGGTCGCCGCCGCGGGCCTCTGCCACGCCGACCGGGTCCGCCTCACCCCGCGCAACGACGCCTCGGGCCACTACTTCTTCACCCGCGAGGGGCCGCAGGCCCCCGTCCCGCCGAGCACCGTGCGCGAGGTGGTCGGACTGGTCGGGCGCCGCGGGAACCAGTGGCAGGCCGAGGTGGAGGGGCACATGGCCCGGATCGCACCCGCCACGCCGCACCTCGGCCCGCTGCGGCCAGGCTCCGTCGTCACCCTGCGCTACTGCCCGGAGGACCTCAAGGCGGCCCATCCGTACGCCTATGTCGTCCGCATCCACCCAGACAACGGTTCCGAGCCGCCCGCCGCCGCGGAACGGACGCACCGCCCGCTCCACCGCCGCACCGTCCTGCGGCGCGGAAGCCTCCAGCCCGCCCCTCTGCCGGGGGGTGCCCCCACCCACCTGCCCCGCATCCTGGTCATCGGTGGCCACATCCGCAATCGTCCGCGCTACAATCAAGGACTGGCCGGTATCGCCGAGGTGCAGTGGCGGGGAGGCACGCGCCTGACGAAATCGCTGCGGGCCGTCCTGGACAGCGCCCCGGCGGTCGTCCTGGTCACCCAGCACGTGAGCCATCCCGTCTCCGACCACGTCCTGGCGGTGCTGCGCGCCTCCGGCAAGCCGTACATCCTCAGCCACTCCCAGAACCGATCGGGTCTCGTGCGCCAGATCATCGCCGATCTCTTGCCACAGTTGCCCGCGCGCGACGCCGGGGCCGGGTGAACTCACCCAGGGCCGGGTGCCCGGCCGAGGAGGCACGGGGACCGGTCGCGCGCCGGAACGGCCGGCCCCGCCCACCTCGGAGCAACGGCTCAGTCGGGTTGTGCGGGCACCACCCGCAGGGGCAGGACCGGGGCCAAGCGCGGGCGCCGCCAAGCGGTGTCCGCCGGTCGCGGCGTCGCCCGCCGCAGGATGAGGCACCCACCCTTGGCCTCCATCAACACCGGGTCACCGGGCTTGAGTCCAAGCGACATCCGTGCTGCTTCCGGCAGGGCCAATCGTCCGTCCCGAAGGTAGATCATGCCCAGGTGGCCCTCCCCTCGATGTCCCGGGTCTGCGGCTCAGCCCGCCGCGTGCCCGCCCACCCCGAACGCCCCTCGGTCCGCCGGCTCGCTCTTTCGAATCTCCGTCCGAACCCTCCCCCACCCCCTTGGGTCTCCTGCGGGCCTACCCGTGCCGGGCGGTCCCGTGGACCGAGTATGCTGCGCGGTCCCGGGATTCGTCACCCGTAGGTAGGCGACCGACTATGACGCAAAACGACGGCGTCCGACGGCGAGACGTGGGGCCCGGACCCCCGGCCCCTTCGGTCGGCAACCCGTGTCGCCCGCCACGGCGCGCAGTATCCGCGCGGGTTCTGCAAGTTTTGTCGGTCGAACGATCCTCGCTCGACCGCTCTCCCCACCCCGGACGGGGCCCCCCGTGGGGACACCCCGGACCGCTGCGTCCGCGGCTCAGCCTCCGGCCTGCGACGCCCCGCCCGGATCGGGGCCGGGATGGGCGCCCGGATCGGCTCCGGGATAGAGGAGGCGGTAGACGGCGTACGCCCCCAGGACCCGGGCCACGAAGAGGCGTGTCTCGGGGTAGGGAATCGCGTCGGCCGTCCTCAGGCTACCGTCCCACAGGCCGGTGCCGAGCCAGGTGGCGACCGGCGTCCCGCCCGCGTTATAGGCGGCGACGGCGGCGGCCCCCCGCCCCGCGAACGCCGCCCGCAGGTGCGCCAGATACCAGGACCCGGCCGCGATGTTGTAACTCGGTCGGTAGAGATCGGTCGGTCGGAACGGACCGGGGAGCCGACGCCGCTGTGCCACCCAGGCCGCGGTCTCCGGCGTCAACTGCATCAGGCCGATGGCCCCGGCAGACGACACCGCGCGCGGTTGAAAGCGGCTCTCGGTCCGCATGACCGCCAGCAGCAGGCGGGGATCCACTCCGTCGGCGCGCGCCGCAGTCAGCACGGCACCCCGGTAGGGGAAGGGGTAGAGTGCGTAGAGGCTACGAAAGGCCCCCCAGAGGGCCAGGGCACAGAGCGCGGCAGCCACGAGGCCCCGCGGGCGCCACCGCCGTC
>DAHWHV010000192.1 GCA_027335545.1 Clostridia bacterium | reverse complement strand
CCGTCGCACGGGTCGGAGCAGTACCCGGCGAAGGGCACCCCACCCAACGCGCGGACCTCCTCCGCCGCCGCGGCGGCGAGCAGGCCAATCTCCCAGTGGCCGGTGTGGTAGCCAAGGGCGACGGGGGTACCGTCCGGCCGGCGAATGCCGCCCTGCGTGGAGAGGATGAGGAACTGCGGGCGACCAAGGTCCGCGGGGTTCCAGCCCACGCCCACGTTCTGGCTCCACCCGAAGAGGTCGCCGGAGGGCGCCTCGCGCAGCAACTCCGCGGTCAGGGGGAGCCTGCCCGCGGGCCCCGCCGCGGAGGTCACGACCTCCGCGCCCTCGTCCCCGCATCCCGTGTCGCCCACAATGGACCGGAAATCGGGCAGGTGCGGTTGCGAACTGGTCAACTCGGCGCCGCCTCCGTCCCAGGTGGGCGCAGCGAACGAGGACGTTCGCTGCGCCCACCTCCGGCTCTGCTGTCTCGGCGGGAGACCATCCGTGTGGTCGCCCGGCTCCCTGGGCCTGTCGGCATGACCCTCCCAGGGGCATGCGCAGGGATTGCACCCAGGGTGGGACATCCCCTCCCGGTACAGGGGGAGACTCGGGGCCGGCGCGCAACCGGCGGGGTGTCAGGAGCAGCGCCAGCGGCCCGGTCCCCGCACCCACCCACCCACCCGGGGCCCAGCGGAGAGGCGCCGCCCGCGCCGCCGTGCCCGCTGCGGTTTGCGAGCCGCACGTCGCGCCGCCCGGGAGGGCACACCCGAGCCCTGCCCCTCCGCCGGCGGCCCCGTGACCCGCTCGGGGCGGGTCGCTCCGGGGCGGCGGCCCCTCAGCCCCGGCGGCCCCCGAGGACACGCGCCAGCAGAACGACCGCGAAGCCGATGGCCACCACGGCCGCCAGGCTCACCGCCAGCAGGACGACCGCCGCCACCAGGCCCAGCAGGGGCAGCAGCAGCAGGCCGAGCGCCGCGCCCGCGGCCGCCCCGTACACCAGGCGCCGCAAGGGCGGCACACCCCACGCCGCCAGGGGGCCCCGCTCGTTCCAACCCACCAGCCCGCCCGCCGCGGCCAGTGCGACCACCAGCACCACCAGGGCCATCGGCGCCCCCCCCGCTCGGACCACACCGGGCCATCGACGCCACTCAGCGCCCCGGGGCGAGTCCGGGGCCGGGCCCCGGCCCACCCCCTGCATCATACCCGCCTGGGGGCGCCGCGGCGCCCGCAGCGAGCGGCGCTGCGGAGGGTCCTCGCCGTCGCATCTCGCCGCCACGTGTCGTTGCCGCGCCAGGCTGTCGCGCCTTGACGAAGGCTTGCCGTCGCGACGGGCGGGGGTGCGCCCGGCGCCGGCGAAGCCAGGGCCGCGGGCAGCCGGGCCGGCACCCCGGCGGACCCGAGGGGAGGCGAGCCATGCGCGCGGACGGGCCCCCCGAGACGGACACGCCGCGGCGCAGCGACGCCCGGTCGGCGCCGGGCGCGCGGCTGCAGCCCCCCCGGGCCAGGGGCTCGATCGCCGACGCCCTCCGTGTGGACTGGTGGCGCGACCTGCGCTGGGCCGTGCCCCTGGACCCCTGGGATACGGCCTCCCACCTCGCCCGGGCCCGTACCCTGGCCGCGGCCCGAGGCCCCCTGCCCGCGACGGTGCTGGGCATCCTCAGCGACGACCCGCTCTGCGGGAGCCTGGGCAACCTCTACGTGGCCCTCGGCACGCTGGCCATGGCCCGCGAGGCCTCCGGCGCCGTGGGCGCGGCGGTGCGGCCGCTGCTGTGCCTGCTGCCGCCCGCCAGCCCCGGGCGGCGCGCCCTGTATGCCCTCGGCCGGGACGGGGAGGTGCGGCGCATCAGTGGCGGGCGGGACGCGGGGGACACCCCGCCCGGCCGGTCGGCGCTGGGGCTGCTGGGGGCGATGGAGGAGGTCACGGGCCGGCGGTGGCACGCCGCCCGGGCGGCCCTGCACGCGGCGCGGGCGGAGGCCGGCGCCGCCC
>DAHWHV010000081.1 GCA_027335545.1 Clostridia bacterium | reverse complement strand
TGTCCCCCTCCCGGGGGCCCCGGCCTTCGCCTTCGCCGCCGCCCCAGGGCCGGGCGGGGGGCGGGCTCGCCAGGGGTGCCTGCGCACCCCGCACGGGGAGGTGCGGACCCCCGCCTTCCTGCCGGTCGGGACACAGGGGGGCGTCAAGGGGTTGACCCCCGCGGAGGTGCGGGCGGCCGGGGCGGAGATGATCCTCTGCAACACCTACCACCTCTGGTTGCGGCCCGGCGTCGAGGTGGTCGGCGACCACGGGGGCCTGCACGGGTTCACCGGCTGGCACGGGCCGATCCTGACCGACAGCGGCGGCTTCCAGGTGTTCAGCCTGCAGGGGCTGCGGCGGCTGGACGCCGACGGGGTGGTCTTCCGCTCCCACCTGGACGGCACCGAGCGCCGGCTCGGCCCCGAGGAGGCCGTGCGCATCCAGGAGGCGCTCGGCGCCGATGTGGCGATGGTCCTGGACGAGTGCGTGCCGTACCCGTGCACCCACGAGGCGGCCGCGACCGCGGTGGCCCGGACGCTCGCCTGGGCCGAGCGTTGTCGCGCCGCCCACCGCCGCCACGACCAGGCGCAGTTCGCGATCGTGCAGGGGGGGACGCACGGGGACCTGCGGGCCGAGTGCACGCGCCAACTCGTGGCCATGGGCTTCCCGGGCTACGCCCTGGGCTCCCTGTCCGTGGGCGAGCCCCTGCCGGAGATGCGGCGCGTGCTGGAGGCCGGCGTGGACCTGCTGCCGCCGGAGCGGCCCCGCTACCTGATGGGGGTGGGCTCCCCCGACTACATCCTGGAGGCCGTCTGGCACGGGATCGACCTCTTCGACTGCGTGCTGCCGACACGCATCGCGCGCAACGGGACGGCCTTCGTCCTGCCCCCGGGGTTGCTGCCCAGCGAGACGGGGGCCGCTGTCGCGCCTGAGGCCCTGCCGGAGGCGCGCCGCGGCCGGCTGGTGGTTCGCAACGCCGCCTATGCCCGAGACCTGCGTCCTGTGGATGCCGGCTGTGGCTGCCCGTGTTGCCGGGACCACACCCGCGCCTATCTGCGCCACCTGTTCCGGGCCGGGGAGATGCTGGGGCCGCGCCTGCTCAGCGTCCACAACCTGCACACGCTGCACCGCCTGGTGCGGTGCCTGCGCACCCACATCGCCGGGGGGAGCCTCGCCGAGTTCCGCCAGGCCTTCTGGGCGGCGGCGGAGCCCTGGGCGGCGCTCAACCGGCGGGTGGGGGGCTGAGCCTCCCGCGCGGGCCCGGCGGCAGGGTCGGGAGGCCCTGTCGCCGGGCCCCACCCGCCCCCCGCCCGCGTGGGGGCCCCGCGTTGCCCCTGCCCCGCGGAGCCGCTATGCTGGAAGGGCGGCCCGTCCCGCAGCCGCCGCGGGGCAGGGAGGCGGGCCGGCCGGGCAGTGGTGCCGCGCCCCCGGGTGGGCGCCTGCGCCCGGCCGTGGCCGGCGGGGGAGGGGCGTGCGGGTGCCGTCGACGGGGGATGCCTTGGGCGAGTTACAGGTACGGGATGCGCGCGCGCTCGATGCCGGGCGGGCGGAGGAGATGGCCCGCCAGCACGCCCGCGGCAAACGCACCGCGCGCGAGCGGTTGGATCTGCTCTTGGACCCCGGGACCTTCTCGGAGATGGGCCGGCACGTCCGGCACCGCGGGCGGGAATTCGGGTTGGACGCGCGGGACATCCCGGCGGATGCGGTGGTGACCGGGTTCGGTGCCGTCGAGGGCCGAACCGTCTTCGCCTTTGCCCAGGATTTCTCCGCGTTGGGCGGCACCGTTGGCGAGATGCACGCCCAGAAGATCGTCGCGGTGCAGGAGGCGGCCCTGGCGGCGGGGGCGCCGCTGGTCGGCGTGGGGGACAGCGGGGGCGCCCGCATCCAGGAGGGGATCGACGCCCTCAACGGGTATGCGCGCATCTTTCGGGCCAACGTGCTCGCCTCCGGGACGATCCCGCAACTCTCGGTCATTCTCGGCCCGGCGGCTGGCGGGGCGGTGTACTCCCCGGCCCTCACCGACTTCATCTTCATGGTGCGCGGCATCTCGCAGATGTACATCACGGGGCCGGACGTCGTAAAGGCGGTGCTCGGCCAGGAGGTCAGCTTCGAGGACCTGGGGGGGGCCGCCGTGCATGCCGCCCGGTCGGGGGTCTGCCACTTCCTGGACGGCGACGAGGCCGCCTGCTTCGCGCGCGTGCGGGCGCTGCTCGGCTACCTGCCCGCCAACAACCTCGAGGAGCCGCCGGCCGCGGGCGGTCCCGCCGAGTGGGCCCCGGTGCCCGCCCTGGAGGCGGCGGTGCCGGCGGACCCCAACCGGCCCTACGACGTGCGGACCGTGATCGGCGGCCTGGTGGACGCGGGTTCCTTCCTGGAGGTCCATGCGGAGTGGGCGCAGAGCGCGGTGGTCGGCCTGGCCCGCCTGGGGGGGCGTCCCCTGGGGGTGGTGGCCAACCAACCGCGGGTGGCAGCCGGCTGTCTGGACATCCACTCCTCGGATAAGATCGCACGCTTCGTCCGCACGTGCGACGCCTTCAACCTCCCGCTAGTGACCCTGGTAGACACCCCCGGGTACCTGCCCGGTCTCGACCAGGAGCACGGCGGCATCATCCGCCACGGGGCCAAGGTGCTCTATGCCTATGCCGAGGCCACCGTGCCGAAGGTGAGCGTCGTCCTGCGCAAGGCCTATGGCGGGGCCTACATCGCGATGTGCAGCCGGGGGCTGGGGGCGGATCTGGCGGCCGCCTGGCCCGGGGCCGAGATCGCCGTCATGGGCCCGGAGGCCGCCTGCAACATCGTGTTTCAGCGCGAACTGCGAGCGGCGCCCGACGCGGCGGCGGCGAGGGCCGCCCGCACGGCCGAGTATCGCGCCAAGTTCGCCAATCCGTTCGTGGCGGCGGCGCGCCAGTATGTGGACGCCGTGATCGAGCCCGAGGCCACGCGGCAGTGGGTGGGCCGGGCCCTGGAGGCCCTGCGTGGGAAGAGACAGGATCTGCCGGCCAAGAAGCACGGCAACCTGCCGGTATGAGGGGCTGGGGCGTCGGGCCGGCCCCCGCGCCGGAACAGGAACTCGCCGCCGCGCTCATAGCGGCGGCCGCCGTCTCCCTGGAGCTGGGTCTGGGGCCCGTGCGCGTCACCGCGCTGCGCCGCGCGGACGGGCCCGGGCTGCCCCTGTGGGCGCTGGCCGGCCGCGTCGCGCAGGTCGCCGCGCGGCGTTCCGTCCAGTTGCGGCCCTCCTCGGCGCGCTAGGACGGTGCCGCAAGAGTCCGCTCTTGCGGCACCGTCATCCGGATGTTGTGGTCCGAGTGCCTCGTGCCCCGCCCACCGCGGCGGAGCACCGCTCACCGGAGGTGAGCTTCGCTCCGCGGCGGAGCACCGCTCACCGGAGGTGAGCTTCGCTCCGGAGCGGAGCACCGCTCACCGGAGCGGAGCACCGCTCACCGGAGGTGAGCTTCGCTCGGAGGTGAGCTTCGCTCCGCGGTGGAGCACCGCTCACCTCCGGTGAGCTTCGCTCCGCGGTGGAGCACCGCTCACCTCCGGTGAGCTTCGCTCGGCGGTGGAGCACCGCTCACCTCCGGTGAGCTTCGCTCGGCGGTGAGCTTCGCTCCGCGGTGGTCCAAGGGCGGCCTGCTGCCTTGCGCAGGAGCCCCTACGTTTGCGGCAGCCTCCGAGTCGAGGCCCGGGTGGCCGCCCGAGTCGGGGCCGGGGGGAACCGATCCCGGTGCGCGGTGGCGGAGGGATGCGCGTAGCGCCCGATCCTGTGCCGGGGGGAGTGGCCGAGATCGTCCGCCGCCTGCGGGTGACCATCAACGGGCATGTGTACGAGGCGACCGTGGAGGAACTCGACCCTGCGGAGGCTCCGGCAGCCGCGGCGCCGCCGGCGAGCCTGCCGCTGGTGGCGGTCCTGCCCGCCCCCCGTCCGGCCGCCCCTCCGGAGTCGCCCCGGGGGGCCGCGGACGGCGCGGGGGGGGTCCGCGCCCCGCTGCCGGGGATCGTGGCCGCCGTCAAGGTCAGCGCCGGCCAGGAGGTGGCCGCGGGGGCCGTCCTGCTCATCCTGGAGGCGATGAAGATGGAGAACGAGGTGGTGGCCCCGGTCGCCGGGACCGTGCGGCGGGTCGCCGTGAAGAAGGGGGACCAGGTCGCCGTCGACCAGGTGCTCGTGGTCCTGGGGTGACTCCTGGCGGCGCCGGGGTGGCGGCCGAGAAGGCCCGCTTGCGCGAGGGCCTGCTGCGCTGGCGGCGGGGGCTGCGCCCCGAGGACATCCGGCGCTGGAGCCGGGTCGTGGCGGCGCACCTGCTCGCCTGGCCGGGGGCCGCCGGGGTAGGGGTCGTGGCCGCCTATGCGGCGCTGCCGCGGGAGCCGCAGACCGCCGAGCTGATCCGGTCCTGGCGGCGGCGGGGGGTCCAGGTCGCGCTCCCGGTCGTCTTCGGCGCCGACCTCGAGCTGCAAGCGCCCCCCACCCCGGGCGCCGGGCCGGAGGTGCCCCTGATCCCCGTGGCTCCGGCCTCCGTCGATCTGATTCTGGTGCCCGGGCTGGGGTTCGATCTGGCGGGGCGTCGCCTGGGCCGCGGCGGGGGGCATTACGATCGCTTCCTGCCGCGGCTGCGCCCGGATTGCCTGCGCGTCGGGCTGTGCTTTGCGGGGCAGGTCCTCCCCGCCTTACCCGTTGCGCCATGGGATGAGTCCGTGGACGTGGTCGTCACCGAAGGCGGCGGCTGGGAAGGGGTGCGGCGGCGTGGGGGAGCGGCGGAAGCGGGTGCGGGCGGGTCCGCCGGCTGAGGGCCGGAGGCGTCCACGCCCCGCGGAGGGGGAGCGCGAGACCCTGGGGATGCGGCCGCGCCCCGGCGGGCGCCTCCCGGTGGGCGTGGCCCTGGGTGACGTCTTCAGCGGGGCCTTCCGCGAGGGTTGGCAGAACCTGCTGGAGCTTGTCCTGTTGGGGCTGGTCTGGTTTCTGTGTGTGCTCAGCGTCGGCCTAGCGCTGGTGGCGCGCACGCTCCTGGCCCACGGCGCCGGCCTGCTCATCGCCCTGGGGGCGGTGCTGCTGCCGCTGGCGCTGGTGGGGCCGGCCACCGTGGGGCTCTTCGGCGCCGTGGACGCCATCTGGGCCGGGGAGGCGATCGGGCCCTTCGACGCCCTGCGCAACTTCTTCCGCGGCTTCGGGCGCCGCTACCTGCGTTCGGTCGGACTGGGCGTGCTCTGGGGGGTCGTGCTCCTTTCGCTGTACGCGAACACGGTCGAGGACAAGCAGCTGCTCCCGCGCTTCATGATCGTCGGGGTGGGCATCCTGCTGCTGTACATCGTCCTTTTCGTGGTCATGGTCAGCACCTACGTGATCCCCATCCTGGCGCTCACCGAGTGGAGCATCTGGCGCGCGATCCGGGTCGGCGCCTGGCAGGCCGTGGCCAACCCCCTGTATACGATCAGCCTGTTGCTGGTGCCGGCGGGCGTGGTCATCGTCGGGACCTCCCTCCGACCGCTGCTGCCGCTGCTGGCGGGCGGCTCCCTGGCCCTGTTCTCCACTGGCGCGCTGCGCGGCGCGCCCCTGCGCCACCCCGACCTGCCGCCCCCGACGACCGTGCGCGGGCTGCTGGGCGGGGACGAAGGGCTCGGACTGCCAGGAGGGGCCGCCTCTCGCGGCGCCGAGACGCCCGAGGGAGCGGACGCGCCCGGGGGAGTGGACCCGCCGGGGGCGCGGTAGGTGGTGCCCTGGGGGTCGGGGGCCGCGCCGACGCAGGCCCGGACCCGGCGGTCGGGCCGGACGGGCGCCCCGGTGGGCCCGACCGCCGGGGCGCTGTAAGGGGCGGGTGGGATGGATTGGGTGAAGCCACGCGCCCTGCGCCCGGGGGGCACGGTCGGCGTGGTGGCGCCGAGTGGGCCGGTCGATGTGGAGCGTCTGGTCCGGGGCCTCGGGGTGCTCCGGGGCTGCGGCCTGCGGCCGGCGCTCGCGGCCGGCCTGCTGGAGCGCCGGCCCGGCTTGGCGGGGGAGGACGCGGTGCGGGCCGAGGGTTTGCGGGCGATGCTGCTGGACCCCGACATCGACGCCGTGGTCTGTGCGCGGGGTGGCTACGGGGCCATGCGCATCCTGCCGGAGTGCGACTTCGCCGCCCTGCGGCGGGCCCCCAAGCCGCTGCTGGGGTTCAGCGACGTCACGGCGCTGCACGTGGCGGCCGGGGCCGCGCGGGTGGTCACCTACCATGGTCCCATGGTGGAGTGCGAGGCCGTGGGGGAGGAGGACCTGCGTGCGGCGCTGGCGGTGCTCGGCAGCCGGGAGCCGCTCGGCCCGCTGGCCTGGCCGGCCGCCGCCCCGCAGCCGCGCACCCTGCACCCCGGTCGGGCCGAGGGGAGGGTCGCCGGGGGGAACCTGACGCTCCTCGCCGCGACGCTGGGCACCCCGTGGGAGGTGGATGTCGCGGGGTGTCTGCTGCTGCTGGAGGACGTGGGGGAGAGCGCCTACCGCCTGGACCGCTGCCTGACCCAACTGTGGCTGGCCGGCAAGCTCCAGGCGGCGGTCGGCTTCCTCTTGGGGGAGTTGGTCGGCTGTGGCGATCCGGAGGGGCCCACCGGGCTGGAGGTCTTGGCGCGGCGCCTGCTGCCCCTGGGCAAGCCCTGCCTGGCGGAGCTGCCCCTGGGGCATGGCCGCCACCGGTTGACCGTGCCGCTGGGGGTGCGCGCCGTGCTCGATGCCGACGCCATGGGCCTGACCGTCACCGAGGCGGCCGCGGTCTGAAGGGGCGCCCAGGGTCCAGGGGCCTTGGGGCGGCGGGGTGTGCCCCGGCGGGCGCAGCGGCGGGCGCAGCGATGTGAAGCGGACGCATGCAGTCGCTGGGAGGCGTCGTCGTGGATCTGGGTCTGGTCGGCCTGCCGCGTAGCGGCAAGAGCGCCCTGCTGTCCCTGCTGACCGGTGGTGCCGCGCCTGGGCGGCTGGCCGTGGCGCGCGTGCCGGATGTGCGCCTGGACGCGCTGGCCGAGCTCTATCGGCCCCGCCGCGTCACCGCGGCGACGATGCAATTGATCGAACTCCCCGGCCTGTTGCCCGGCCGGCTGGACAAGGGGGAGCGCAACGCCTTCTTCGAGGGCGTCCGCAAGACCGACGCCCTGCTGCACGTCGTGCGGGCCTGGGACGACCCCGCCTCGCCGCATCCCCTGGGGACCCTGGACCCCCTGCGGGACGCGCGGGATGTGGAGGACGAGTTGCTCCTGGCGGACCTGGAGCGGGCCGAGGGGCTCGCCACCCGCCTGCAGCGCAATCGCACCCGCAGCCGGGAGGAGGAGTTGCAGATCGCGGCGCTGCAGCGCTGCGCCGCCGGGCTCGGGGAGGCCCGCCCGATCCGCCTCCTGGGGTTGGCCCCGGAGGAGTTGGAGTTGCTGGGCGGCTTCGGGCTCCTGACGGCGCGGGGGGAGATCCTGGCGCTCAACGTCTCGGAGGAGGATCTCCGCGCCGGGCGCACCTTCCCCCATCTGCAGGCATGGGCCGCCGCGGCGGGCATCCCGGTCGTGGTCTTCAGCGCCCGGGTCGAGGCGGAGATCGCCGCCCTGCCCCCGGAGATGCGGGGGGAGTTCCTGGCTGCCTACGACCTGCACGAACCGGGCACGGATCGCCTGGCGCGCGCGGCTTATGCCGCCTTGGGCCTGATCTCCTTCCTCACGGCGGGCGAGGACGAGGTGCGGGCCTGGCCGATCCCGGCGGGGACCGTGGCCAGGCGCGCGGCGGGTAAGATTCACTCGGACATCGAACGCGGCTTCATTCGGGCCGAGGTGGCGGCATTCGAGGCCCTGCAGTCGGCCGGCTCGTGGAAGGCCTTGCGGGAGAAGGGGCTGCTACGGGTCGAGGGCCGGGACTACGTGGTCCGCGACGGGGACGTGATCGAGTTCCGCTTCAATGTGTGAGGGCTGTGTGAGGGCTGTGTGAGGGCGCGTGACGCGGCGTCTGAGCGGGCGTCTCACGGCGCGCGCGTGTGATCGGCCGGTCGGGATGCCGGGCCGGAGGCCCTCCGGCGGGGCCCGGTCGGTATAATGGGGCGGGTGAGCACGGGTGGTCGAATACCTGCTGATTCCCGCCGCCGCAGCCGCTTTCGCGGGTGTGTTGGCGGTCCAGTTCCTCGTGGAGGGAGCCAGTTACGGACCGCGTGCACGGCGGGTCCTGTGCTGGTTGGGCGTGCCCGCCGCCATGGCGGGACTGACCGCTGGCGCGGTTGCCGACTTGCGCCCGACCTGGCTGCGCGTGGGTGTGGGCTTGGTGGTCTCCGTCGCGTCTTACCTGGCGCTGGCCACGGCCTGCGTGCGCGGCTGGCGCGAGCGAAAGGTGTCCCTGCTGGTCGGCGACCCGGCCGGCCTCCGGCGGCGCCTGCAGGAGCGGCGGCGCGAGGTGGAGCGCCTGTTCTGGCAGCTCTCCGCCGAGCGCGTGCGCAGGCCGGCTCTGCGTCCGCCCGAGGCTCCGGCGCTTGCCGTCCGCGTCCCCGAGGGGGAGGCGGTCTTGCGGTCCTGGCAGGCGGCCGAGCCGTCCCAGGCGGAGGGCCGCGCGGCCCTCATCCGGCAGTGGCGGGGGGAGTTCGCCCGCTGTGGGCCGACGGAACTCCTTGGGCGGGCGCGGGTGCTTGAGGCCGCCGCGCGGGATGTGCCGGAGGACCAACGCGACGCCTTGGAGGCGAGGCTGGCCGCGCTCTGGCTGGCTTATGCCCAGACGCCGGGCGTCGCCCAGGCGGAAGGTCCGACCGCGGCCGATGCCTCGCCCCACGCCCGCTGGGAGGCGGCGCGCGCCGAACTGGAACGGCTGGAGCAGGAGCTGGCGGAACTGTTGGCGCAGCGTGGGGCGTTGCTCCGACGGCGCCTGCCGCTGGATTGACCCCCTTGGGGCCCGGGCACCGGCGCTCGGGTGGGACGAGGAGGCGCGCGCCGCATGGGCGGGGGCTCGAGGCACCCCCGCCGGGGCCTTAGCGCCACCAGCGTTCCGTCGTGCCCTGCCCTTCCGCTCCGTGTTGCGCGAGGGCCCGCTCCGCGTGCTCCAGGGCAACGCGCACGACCGAGCCGCAGACCCGGGACGGCACCGCGCCCCAGCCGTGCTGATCCACCAGCTCCGCGACGCCGAGTTCCCGGGCGATCACGGCCTTGGAACGCGGCGAGAGCAACGAGCGGTGCGCCGCCAACGACCATCCCCCCCGGGATAGTCTAACCGCAGCGGCGGTGGTCCATGATGGGGACGGCGGCGGGCGCGCGCCGTCGACGCCGCGCGGGAGGGCAAGGGGGGCCGGTGTTGGCGGCGGTTGCCCAGCTGGTTGCTGGCCTGTTGGCCGTGCTCATGAGCGCGTGGTTGTTCACCAACGCCCTGGAGTGGGTGGGCGTGCGCATGGGTCTCTCCCACAGCGCCCTGGGGAGCGTCTTCGCCGCCCTGGGCACGGCCCTCCCCGAGGCCTCGATCGCTGTTCTGGCGGCGGTCGCCCCCGGGCCCGTGCAGGGCGGCACCGGGGATGCGATCAGCATCGGTGCGGTCCTGGGCGCCCCGCTGCTGCTGGCCACCCTGGGTTTCGCGGTCCTGGGCCTCGGCGCCCTCCGCGCCGGGCGGTGCGCTGTGCGGGTGTCCCCCACGGGCCTGCGGCGCGACATGGGCTTCTTCCTCCTGGCCTTCGGCGTCGCCGCGCTGCTCGGGGTGGTCGGCGCTCCGCCGCTGGTGCGCTGGCCGGCTGGCGCGGCCCTGCTTGGCGCCTATGCCGTGTTCATCCTGCGGACGCTCAAGGGGGAGTCGCGGGCCGCGGAGGACGGGCCGGTCCCCGCGCCGCTGCTTCTGTCTCTGCGTCGCCGCGGGAGCGGTCCGGCGCAGCCGCCCCCGGCTTGGGCGATGGCGGCCCAGGTGGCCCTGGCGGTGGGGGTGATGTTCGGCGGGGCCGAACTCTTCGTGCAGACGCTGACATCCCTCTCCCTGCGTTTGGGCCTGTCCGGGTTCGTACTGGCCGCCCTGATCGCGCCGTTGGCCACGGAGTTGCCAGAGACGGTCAACAGCCTGGTCTGGCTCGGGCAGGACAAGGACGCCTTGGCCACCGGCAACGTCACGGGCGCCCTGGTTCTACAGGGCGCCGTCATCCCCGCCGTGGGGATGTGGTTCACGCCCTGGACCTTCGACCCCCTGGAGGCCGTCGCCGCGGCTGTCGCCTGGCTGGGGGCCCTGGCCGTGCTGCTCGGCTACCGTCGCACGGGGCGCCTGTCTCCCTGGCTCCTGCTGGCGGTCGGGGCGCTCTATGTGGGGTTTGCGGTGTGGGTGCTGTAGGGGGTAACACCCTCGTCCGATGCTGGTGCGCGGGCGTCAAGGGCCGATCTACACGGCAGGCCGAGAACCGTCCTGGGGCGAAGCGGCGGAGCACCGCTCGCCTGCTGGCGAGCTTCGCTCCGCGGCGGAGCACCGCCCTGCAGGCGGGCTTGGCCCTGCGGTGGCCGAGGGACCACCTGCGGCCCATCGCCGCGCGTCCCAGACTTGGTGGCCGCCGTCGAACCGGGCGCCTATCGCGGCCGCTGCGGCTGGGTGCCTTGCGCCCAACGACCCGAGAGACCCGGTCGCAGGGGCAAGCGGCGTCCTGGGTCGGACGTGCGGGGCGGGCGGCCGCTGCGCGGCGGGCGTGCCCATCCCGAGGCGGCGCCAGCGTCCCTGCCGCCCCCCGGCGACGCGCCGGCCATCCCGGCCGTGGATCAGCCTCCGCGGCCCCGTTCCGACGGGCCCGCCCGGCCGGACCGGAAACCCTTTGACGGCCGGGCCCGCCACCCCTATACTCAGAGTGAGCGGGCGAATAGCTCAGCGGCAGAGCACCTGCTTTACACGCAGGGGGCCACAGGTTCAAATCCTGTTTCGCCCACCATGTCATGGGGACGACGGCGCGGTAGCTCAGTCGGTAGAGCAGCGGACTGAAAATCCGCGTGTCGCCGGTTCGATTCCGGCCTGCGCCACCACAGAAC
>DAHWHV010000155.1 GCA_027335545.1 Clostridia bacterium | reverse complement strand
AACCCCCGGGCGCCCGCCGCCGACCGCGGGGCCCACCCAGGCGGGGTCGAACGGGGCGGGGCGTCGGACGGGGCGGGGCGTCGAACGGAGGAAGTCAGGTTGCGGCACCTGCTCGCCCTTGCGCCGGCCGGCTTGCTTCATGGCGGCAGGGCTGTGCTCGACATCCTGATCGTCGCCTTCGTCCTCTACAAGATCCTGCAGTTCATCCGCGGTACGCGGGCCGTGGCCTTGCTCAACGGGATCATCCTCCTGGTGGCCGCGACCTTCGTGGCCACGCGCCTGCACCTGCCCGCGACCTCCTGGCTGTTGCAGCACGCGGAGTTGGGCCTGTTGGTCGCCCTGCCCATCGTCTTCCAGCCTGAGCTGCGCCGGGCCCTGGAGCAGGTCGGCCGGGGGCGCTTCTTCAACCGCAACCAGCCGGAGGCGGGGCACGAGGGTGTGCCGGCCGTCGTGGCCGAGTTGCGCAAGGCCGCGAGCATGCTCTCCCGCAACCGGATCGGCGCCCTGATCGTGCTGGAGCGGGACACGGGCCTCAGCGACATCGTGGAGACCGGGGTGAAGATCGACGGCCTGGTGTCCTCGGAGTTCCTGATCAACCTGTTCATCCCCAACACCCCCCTGCACGACGGGGCGGTCATCATCCGCGGCGGGCGCATCCTGGCCGCGGCCTGCTTCCTGCCCTTGGCGGACGCCCAACCCCTGGCCGCCGACGTCGGCGGGCGGCACCGCGCGGCCATCGGGATCACCGAGCACTGCGACGCCCTGGCCCTGGTGGTCTCCGAGGAGACGGGGGCCGTGTCCCTGGCCAACGCCGGCAAGCTGATCCGTGGCATTGACCTGGACACGCTGGCCGAGATGCTGGAGAACCTGCTGCAGCCGCCGACGCCGACGGGGCAGCGGGCGGACGCGGCGCGACGGCGGGGCGCCAAGGGCGGAGAGAAGGGGAAGGGGAGCCAGGCCCGTGGATAAGCTGCTGGCGAACGAGATCTTTGCCCGCCTGCTCGCCCTGGCCTTGGCGGTGCTGATCTACGTCCAGGTCGTGGGCCAGGGCGGCGCGGTCACCGTGCAGCGGACCGTCACCGACATCCCGGTGAATGTCGCGGGTCTGCCCAGCGGGCTGACCGTGGACTCCATCACCCCCAAGACGGTGGCGATCACCGTCAGCGGTTCCGCCGGCGGCATCGGGGCCCTGGCCCCGGGGCTGCTGCAGGCGACCGTGAACCTCACGGCGGCCACCGTCGGCTCCGGACACTACTATGTGGTGGCGCACGTGCCGGTCGGCGTGCAGTACCTGCGCTCGACCCCTCAGGACGTGAAGGTGATCGTGGAGAAGGTGGAGGTCGTCAACACCTCGGTGCAGATCGACCTGACCGGGACCGTGCCGCCGGGCTACGGCGTGGGTACCCCCGTCGTGCCGCAGAAGCTGGTCGTCCTGATGGGCCCGCAGTCCACCCTCGCCCAGGTCGTGCAGACGGTGATCCAGGTCAGCGTCCAGGGGCGGACCTCGACGGTCACCGCCGACCTGCGTCCCGTCCCCCTGAACAAGAGCGGCCAACCCGTGGCCAACGTTCAGGTGGTCCCCGCCCATGTCTCGGTCAGCGTGCCCGTCGCGGCCCTGCCCGCCTCCTCGGTCCGCGTCCAGCCACAGACCACCGGCCGTCCGGCCGCGGGGTACCGTGTGACGTCGGTGACCGCCAGCCCCGCGGCCGTCACCCTCACCGGGTCGGCGGGCTCCGGGCCGCTCCGCACCCGGCCGTTGTCGGTGGCCGGGGCCACGGGCAGCGTGCACGGCACCGAGGCCGTCCTGCTGCCCTCGGGCGCCACGTCCGCGGCTCCGTCTTCGGTCGAAGTCACGGCGACGATCGCCGCGAGCGGCTGAGGGAGGGGGCAGGCCGCCGCCCCGCGGCGGCTGCCCCCTCCTGCCCGCTGCCCCCGGGCCCACCCGCGTCCCGCCCCGCGGCCGCTCCCGCCCGCTCCCCGCTCCCCGGTCCGTCCCACGTCGCTGCAGGTCCCGACCCGCGCCCGTTCCAGGGTCCGCCTCGCGCCCCTTCCCGTCCCCGCTCCGGGCCCGCTCCGGCTCCACGCCCGCTCCCCGCTCCGGCCCGCTCCGGCCCGCTCCGCGCCCCTTCCCGCCCGTTGCCGCCCGTTCCATATAGGGAGGACATCCATGTGCCCAGGCTGTTCGGGACCGACGGGGTGCGTGGGATCGCCAACCGCGAGTTGACCGTGGAATTGGCGGTGGCCCTGGGCCGCTCCGGCGCCACGGTGTTGGCGCGGCGGGCCGGCCGGCGGCCGCGCATGCTCCTGGGCCGCGATACGCGCCGTTCCGGGGATCTGTTGGAGGCGGCGCTGGCCGCGGGGGCGATGTCGGTCGGCGCCGACGTCCTGCGCCTCGGGGTGGCGAGCACCCCGGCCGTGGCCTACCTCGTGCGGGTGTTGGACGTGGACGCCGGCGCCGTGATCTCCGCCTCGCACAACCCCGCCCCATACAATGGGATCAAGTTCTTCAGCCACGACGGCTACAAGCTCCCCGATGCCGCCGAGGACGAGATCGAGGCCCTGCTGGGGACCGCGGCGCCCGCACCCGTCGGCGCGGACCTGGGCTACGTGGAGGAGCGCGGCCACGAACTGGTGCGGTACGTCGACTTCATCGCCGGCCTGTGCGGGGACCTGGCCGGACTGCGCCTGGTCTGCGACTGCGCCAACGGGGCCGCCTACGAACTGGCCCCCGCGGCGCTGCGTCAGGCCGGGGCGACGGTGGAGGCGATCGCGGCGGCGCCCGACGGCCTGAACATCAACGACGGCTGCGGGTCGCTGCACCCGGAGCGCCTGGCCGCGGCCGTGCGGGCCACAGGGGCGCAGGCCGGCTTCGCCTTTGACGGTGATGCCGACCGCCTGATCGCGGTGGACGAGGGCGGGGAGGTGGTCGACGGCGACCAGGTCATGGCCATGATCGGCGCGGACCTCCTGGAGCGCGGGGAACTGCCCGGCGGCGTCATCGTCGGCACCGTGATGAGCAACCTCGGGCTGGAACTCTGCCTGCGGGCCCGGGGGGGCCGGCTGCTGCGCACCCGGGTCGGGGACCGCTACGTCCTGGAGGGCATGCGCGCGGGCGGCCACGCCGTA
>DAHWHV010000117.1 GCA_027335545.1 Clostridia bacterium | reverse complement strand
GACGGCTGCGGGCGGCACGTCCCGCAGCACGACGGCCCCGGCGCCGACGCGCGCCCCCGCGCCGACGGAGACCGCGCCCAACACCCTGGCCCCGGCGCCAAGCGGGACGGCGTCCCCGATGGTGGGGACGCACCGCGCCGCGCCGGAGTCCGCCGGTGGGTTGTGGTCGGGACCCCGTGTGGACGGCCTGGACGCAGATGGGGGCCGCTCGGCGAGGTCAGCAGGCGCTCCAGGGTGGCGCACATCCAGGCGCGGAAGTCGGCCCCCAGTTTGGGGTGCTCCATGGCCAGATCGACGGTGGCCTGCAGGAAGCCGAGCTTGCTGCCGGTGTCGTAGACGCGCCCCGGGAACTCATAGGCGAGCAGCGGCGTCTCGCGGTTGATCTCGCGCAGGGCGTCGGTGAGCTGGATCTCGCCGCCGACTCCCGGCCGCTGGCGCCCGAGCAGGGCGAAGACCTGGGGCGGCAGGATATAGCGGCCGACGATGGCCAGGTTGGAGGGGGCCTGCTCCGGGCTGGGCTTCTCGACCAGGTCCAGCACCGTGTGGGTGTCGGGCCCGGCGGGCTCGGCGCGGATGATCCCGTAGCTGCTGACCATGCTGGGCGGCACGCGGCGGACACAGACGATCGGCCGGCCCGTCTCGCGATAGAGCCGGGTCATCTCGTGCAGGCAGCCCGGCGACCCCACCAGCACATCGTCGGGGAGCAGGACGGCGAAGGGTGCGTCGCCCACGTGCGCCGAGGCGAGCGAGACGGCGTGGCCCAGCCCGGCCGGGCTGTTCTGGCGCACAAAGTGGAAACGCATCCCGTCCCGCCGGGGGCTGTCCAGGCCGCGGGCCTGGAAGGCCTGGGCGATGTCCGGGGGCAGGTCGAAGTGATCCTCGATCGGCCGCTTGGCCCGGCTGGTGATGAGCAGCAGGTCGGTGAGCCCCGCTTCCAGGGCCTCCTCCACCCCGTAGTCGATGATGGGTCGATCGACCAGCGGGAGCATCTCCTTGGGCATCGCGGCGGTGGCCGGCCAGAAGCGGGTGCCGAGGCCGGCCACCGGGATCACGATCTTGTGCATCCGTTACCGTTCCTCTCCTCATCGCCTTTTCTTATGGCCTCTGGTTATAGCCTCTTGTTCCCGGCCACTTGCGCGCTCCCGGCCACCCCGAAGCTGAGGCGCGGGGACAGGGGCAGGTCCGCGCCCCGCGAGGTCGCTGGCGACCTGGGCCGCCGGCGCCTCCACTGCGGCGGCCTCCCCGTCGGGCCAGACCAGGACCAACTCGTCGCCGCCGTAGCGGACGGCTAAGGCCCCCGGCGGGGTTCGGGCGCCAACGGCGGCGCCGGTCAGGGCGGCCCGCGCCGCCCTAGTCCGCGGCGGGGCAGAGACACCGGCCAGCGGGGATGCACGGAACGACGGGTACCAGGATTCGCCGTTTCTGCGCCGGGTCCTGGCGCGACTCGAGGACGCCGGCCAAGGGCCTGTCGGTAGCGGGCCGGGATGGGACGGATCGGCAGGCCGTGTCGGGCGCCGCCCGCGCGCCGGGCCGCGTCCCGGTGGGCGGACCGCGGTGGGCCACAGGCGCTTTCTGGGGCAGGGTCGCTGGGTGCCCGCCATCTGCGCCCCGGCCCAGGGGGGCGCTCCCCGGCTCGTCCCG
>DAHWHV010000114.1 GCA_027335545.1 Clostridia bacterium | reverse complement strand
GGGGGAGGCCCTGGAGAGGGCCCTGCCACAGGCGGACCTGCTGGTGAACTGCACCACGTTGGGCCTGCACGGGCGGGGGGTGCCGCTGGACCCGGCGCACCTGGGGGCCTTGGCGCGTCGTGCGGTGGTCTGTGACATCGTCTATGCCCCCGAGGAGACGCCGCTGTTGCGCGCCGCGCGGGCGCAGGGGCTGGCGGCCGTGGGCGGCCTCGGCATGCTGGCCTGGCAGGCGGCGCTGGCCTGGGAGGTCTGGTTCGGGGAGACCGGCCCGGCCGATGTCTTCCTGGCCGCGGCGCGGGCGGCCCTGGGCAGCGCCTCCGGGCGGGCGGAGGCGGCGGGTCGGGGCCGCTGAGGGGCGGCCTGGGCCGCTCGGTGAGCCCGGGGCACCTCCCCAGGGTGGAGGCAGCTCCGTGAAGTGCTTGGGCCACCGCCGGTTCCCGACGCGGGCCGAAGTCGTGGCGTGCGTCGGCGATACCCTTGGTGGCCCCAGTGCGGCTCGCGACGGCCGGTGCGCGCGGCCGCCGCTGCCCAGCGCCCCGGCGCGTCGAGGTCCGCCCGCGGACCCCCCGGCGTCCCCTCACCCTTTGGGCCGTTTCGCCGAAGGCCCCCCAGCGGAATGACTGCGCGCCGCGCGGCGCCGGCAGGAGGCGCCCGCCCGTGATCGAAGGACGGGGCGGCACGAGGCCGGTGGGGGGGCCGTCCGGCGTGGAGATCGACGCGTTGTTGCGGGAGGCCGTGGCGGCCGAGGCCTCCGACCTGCACCTGTCCGCCGAGGCGCCCCCCATGCTGAGGGTGCAGGGGGAACTCATCCGCCAGGGGGAGCAGGTGCTCAGCGCCGCCACGGCCGAGCGGGCGCTGGCGGCGCTGGCCCCCGCCGGGGTGCTCGCCCGCCTCGCGGCGGTCGGCGAGGTGGACTTCTCCTACAGCCTGCCGGGTGTCGGGCGCTTTCGCGTGGCGGCGTACCGGCAACGCGGCAGCGTCTGCCTGGCCATCCGGCCGATCCCCTCGCGCATCCCCGACCTCGACGAACTCGGGGCGCCGCCCATCGCGGCCGGGTGGGCCCGCCAGCGCAGCGGCCTGGTCCTGATCGCCGGGCGCGCGGGGGCCGGCAAGTCCACGACCCTGGCCGCCATGGTGGAGGCCATCAACCGCGAGCGCAGCGCGCACGTAATCGCGCTGGAGGACCCGGTCGAGTACCTGCACCGCCACAAGCGGAGCCTGGTCCACCAGCGGGAGATCGGCGTGGACAGCGCCGACTTCCCGCAGGCCCTGCGGGCCGCGATGCGCCAGAATCCGGATGTGATCGTCGTCGGCGAGGTGCGCGAGGCGGAGACGGCGGCCTCGGTCCTGCTGGCGGCGGAGACCGGCCACCTCGTCCTGGCGACCGTACGCCAACCGGACTGCGCCCGGAGCCTCGACTTCCTCGTGGAGCTGTTTCCGACGGCGCAGCAGTCCCAGGTGGCCTGGCAGTTGGCGGGCGTCCTGGAGGGGGCAATGGCTCAGGTGCTGCTGCCGCGCCGAGACGGGGCCGGGCGCGCCGCGGTGTTCGAGGTCCTGGTGGGGACGCCCGCCGTGCGCACGCTGATTCGCGACGGCAAGCGTCCGCAATTGCCGGCCCTCCTGCGCACGGGCGTCCGCCACGGGATGCGCACGCTGGACCAGGCCTGGCGGGAACTGGTGGCGCGGGGCGTACTGGACGGCGACGAACCCCCGCCCTTCCCCCTTCCCCCCTCGGCAGGGGGCTAGGGGACGGCGGCGAAAGTCCCCCGCGCCGCCGTCCCCTAGCCCCGTCCGCGCCGACCGCCGATTTCCCGGGGTCTGGTGGGCGTTTTTGCGTGCCCGTCGCTTGTCTCGGCAGGTCCCTGGTTTCGGCCCTCGTCTCGGGCCCCTTGTCCACCGGAGGGATTCGCGCGCGCCAGGGCCGCCCGGTGATCCCCACAGTCGGGGCGGGCCGGCAAAGGGGGACCAGTGCCATTCTGCGGTATTTGACGGCGGGGGAGAGCCACGGCCCCATGCTGCTCGGCATCCTCGAAGGCATGCCGGCCGGCGTGCCCGTGCGCCTGGAGGCCGTGGACGCCCGCCTGCGCCAGCGCCAGCAGGGTCCCGGCCGGGGTGGTCGCCAGCGCATCGAGCGCGACGCCGTGGAGGTGGTCGCGGGCCTGCGTGGCGGGGAGACGTTGGGCAGCCCGATCGGCCTCATCGTGCGCAACCGCGATTGGGCGAATTGGCAGGGCGTCCTGGGCGCCACGCCCGAGGAGGTGGACCCGGAGCGGGCCGAGGCCAAGGCCCTTCACCGGCCCCGCCCGGGGCACGCCGACCTGGCCGGGGCCCTGAAGTACGATCGCACCGACCTGCGCGACGTGCTGGAGCGGGCCAGCGCCCGGGAAACGGCGGCGCGGGTGGCCGTGGGGGCCCTGTGCGCGGAGTTGCTCGCGGCCCTGGGGGTCGCGGTGCTGGGCCACGTCGTGGCCCTGGGGCCGGTGCTCGCCCCGCCGGTCCCGCCCGGGCTGGGCATGGGGGGTCTGCAGGAGGCGGTCCTGGCCTCCGATTGCCGCTGTTGGGACACCGCGACGACAGCGGCCATGCGCGAGGCGGTGCGCGAGGCCACCCTGGCCAAGGACACCCTCGGCGGGGTGATCGAGGTGGTGTCCACGCCCCTGCCGGTGGGGCTGGGCTCGTACGCATCCTCTGATCGGCGCCTGGACGGCCGGCTGGCGGGGGCGCTGATGAGCATCCAGGCCATGAAGGCGGTCGAGGTGGGGCTCGGGCTCGAGGCGGCCCGCCTGCGGGGTTCGGCGGTCCACGACGAGATCGTCGTCGCGGTCGATGGCGGCGGGCCGTCCGCCTACCGGCGGCCGACCAACCGCGCGGGGGGGATCGAGGGCGGGGTCAGCAACGGGGAGCCGCTGGTGGTGCGGGTGGCGATGAAGCCCATCCCCACCCTGCTGCAGCCGATGCGCAGCGTGGACATGCGGAGCCACGAGGTCATCGCCGCGGGCTACGAGCGCTCCGACGTCACCTCCGTGCCGGCGGCCGCGGTGGTGGCGGAGGCGGTGGTGGCCTTCGTGCTGGCCCAGGCCGTGCTGGAGAAGTTCGGCGGGGACAGCCTCGGCGAACTGCGCCGGAACCTGGATGGCTACCAGGCGCAGGTGCGGGGCCGCTGAGCGGGAGGGGGCGCCCGTTGCGCCCGGGGGGCTGGGGCGCGTTGCTGGTCACGGCCGCGGAGCGGGCCCTGGGGCGGCGCAATCTCGTGCTGGTCGGCTTTATGGGCACGGGCAAGTCGACGCTTGGCGCGGTCGTGGCCTCGGCGCTGCGGCGCCGGTTCGTCGACACCGACGCCCTGGTGGCGGCGCGCGCCGGCCGCAGCATCCCGGAACTCTTCGCCAGCCTGGGCGAGGCCGGGTTCCGCGACCTGGAGGCGGAGGCCGTGGCTGAGTCGGCGGCGGGGGCGCGCTGCGTGCT
>DAHWHV010000189.1 GCA_027335545.1 Clostridia bacterium | reverse complement strand
GTGTGGAGCCAAGGCTGAGGCCAGGGATGTTGTAGGGGCAGCAAGGAGATCCGCTGTCCCCGAGAGCCCTGGAAAGGCTGCGGTGCTCATACCCAGAACCCCCCGGCTCTAGCCGTGGGGGAGGTTCGGGTGGAATTCCAGCTTGGGCGCGAACACACGACCACCCGCTCCACGCGTGTGAACAACCGGCGCCATAGGCCGGGCGTTGGGAGGACGGCCCAGCGCCCGGGCGGTGCATGCACATGCGTTCGCGGCCGGTGATGGCAAGAGCGAGGGCGCCCGCCGGTCTCTACCAGCGGGCGCCCCCTGTCTGCCTCGGGGCTCTAGGCTTTGTGGTGGTGGGCCAGCAGGGATTCGAACCCTGGACTCCCGGATTAAAAGTCCGGAGCTCTAACCAGGCTGAGCTACTGGCCCAATGTTGTGGCTGGGGTGGCAGGATTCGAACCTGCGATCGCGGATCCAAAGTCCGCTGCCTTACCTCTTGGCGACACCCCATCGCCAGCCGCCCCGCGACCGAACGCCGGTCCCCGGCGCCGGGGACCGGGTGCGACGGGCGGTGCGGCGCCAGGGGCGGCGCGCACCCCCCGGAGACCCACGCCCCCCGCAGCAGTCTACCCCCGAGGCCCGCCTGCCGCAAGGTTTTCCACGCCGCCAGGCAGCCGCGACCCGTCCCGGCCGGGTCCGCCCGCCCCGCGGCTGGCCCTCACCGGCCGCGGGCTGCGCGCCGATACAGGGACGGGGTGCGCTCGACGTGAACCGGTTTCTGCAAGCCGTGGCGCCGGGGGAGCGCGAGCGGATCTTCGCCCTGACGGCCTTGGTGACCGAGGACCTGACCGCCTGGGCCAAGCCCCACGGGGTCCTGGCGCCCCTGCGCTTCCCGGCGATCGCCATCTCCATGGCGGCCGCCGCTCCGTGGCTGGCGCCCGCACAGCTGGCCGCCATGGCCCGCATCCCCGCCTGGATCTACGCGATCGACGATGCCTTTGACCGGGGCGTCTTCCCCCCCGAGGAGCGCGCCTGGCGCGTGCGGCGCTACGCGGCCCTTGCGCATGGCGCGGCCCTGGGGGCGGAGGCGGTGGCCCCGGCGGACCCCTACAGGGCCCCGCTGGCGGACGTGACGGCCACGCTGCGCGCCTGCCCCCTCTGGCCGCGCCTTGGCGCCGTCTGGGGAGAGGCCTGCCGGCGCATGCTGCACGGCATGGCCTTCGAATGCGATACCGCCGGGTCCCTGCGGGCGGGGGCGCCGCCCCCGGCCCTGCACACCTACCTGCGGCACGGCCGACACAGCATCGGTGTCCCCCTCTTCCTGGCCGGGGCCTGGCTCCTGGAGGGGGATGCGCGCTGCGCCGACCGTCTGCCGGCGTTGCAGGCCCTGGCGGTCGCGGCGGGGGAGGCCGTCCGCCTGGCTAACGACCTCCGCACCCACGACAAGGAGCGTGACGAGGGGAACCTCAACGCCCTGATGCTGCTCGCCCAGCGCGGTCCGGAGCCCGCCGCCGCCGTCCGTTCGCTGCTGCGCCGCACCCTGCTGCACCTGGAGCGCCGCGCGGCACCGCTGGGCGGGCTCCCGGCCGTCCAGTTGATCACGCGCGTGACGGCCTTCGCGGTCGACCTCTACGCGGACCACGACTACCATACCATCCCGCACGCGGCGATCCTCCGCCCCTGACCCCTGACCCCTGGCCCGTGGGCCGCGCCGGCGGCCGCGCCGGGGCGCGCCCGGGTGGGGGCCCGGCCG
>DAHWHV010000090.1 GCA_027335545.1 Clostridia bacterium | reverse complement strand
CGACGCGCCCGGCGCGCTCGATGTCGGCCGCGGGCAGCCGCCCGTGCGCCCGCAGGGCCGCCGCTTGGCGCGGCTCGGCGACCAGGGCCCGCGCCACCGCGACGGCGCGCTGGCGCGCGTCCCGATGCCGTGGGCTCTGGCGCACCAGGTCGCGCAGGCTCAGGCCATGGTGCTCCAACAGCCCGGCGAACTCGGTCAGGTCCTCGCGCCGCTCCCGGGCCTCGCGCGCCTGCGCGTCGGCCTCCAGGGCCGCGGTGACCTCCGGTGGCGACCAGGTGCCCCCCTCGTCGTCCTCCCGTTCCAGCGCCGAGAGGGGCACCTCGCGGTGCCGGGTCGTGCGGCGGTAGTGATCGATGAGCCGCCGGCGGACCACCATGGTGGCGAAGGCCGAGAAGGGCACGCCGGACTCCGGGCGGTAGGCGCGACTCGCCTCGAAGACGGCCGCCTGGCCGATGACGACCTCCTCGTCGCTGCCAGGCCGGAGGAAGCGCCCGCAGACCTTGGCCCCGGCCGACAGCACCAGTGGCGTGCACGCGGCGATCAGTCCCTGCGGGTCGCCGCGCAGGTGCTCCCAGGTGCCCTCCGGGGCGTGCCGAGCCGCGCGCCGTCCCCGGACGGTCGCCGTGGCGGGGGGCGCGTCGCCCTGCCCAACCGCGGCCACGAGCGCCGGGTCAGCCAGCGGGCTGCCGGGTGTGTCCGGAGACGGGACCTCGGGCCGCCGCGCCTGCCGCTCACGCCGGGGGAGGGGGGCGTCGCGGACCTGGGCCGGAGCGGGTCCGGGAGGGTGCGTGGCCGAGGCTCGCTGGGGTCGAGTTCGGACCGGGAGGCGGTAGGCGCGGGCCAGGTGGGCGGCGGTCACTGCCATGGGGTTCATCGCCCTCCTTCAGAGGGGCTCAGAGGGGCTCAGAGGGGCTCAGAGGGCCCCAAGACCGACTCAGAGGGGCTCGTGCCGGGGCGTCGCGGCTCCGGGGTCACGCGCGGCGCCAGGCTGGTTCCGTCTCGCCTCGGCGCCGACGCTCACCGCGGGTCTCGCCCCCGGGGACGCTCCGGACCGGATGCCGCGGGGGCACCGGCGTCGGTCGGCCACACTGGCAGTGTAGGCCCGGGTCCATTCGGACGGGGCCAACGGGGCGGCGCCGCTGCGACCGATTTCCCCACGTTCGCAGCGGATGCAGCGGTGCCGTCCGGGCGATACGTTGGAAATCCCAACGTTCATCGGTGTCCAAGGGCGTCCAGCCCTGTCCGCGGGCCCCACGCCGGGTTCCGCCGGGATTGCGCGCCGGCGCGGCGGCTTGCAGAATGGGGCGTCTGCGGGAATCGGTGCGGGTGGCGCTGGCCCCCGAGCCGACGGGGTTTCGTCCGCGGCGCGCGGCGCGCAGGGGGACCGGTCGGATGTGCCCCACGGAGGGGGGTCCCCAGCCGAGCCCGAGGCGGACGCAGGGGACCGGGGGCGGGGCGTGGCTCGCGCCACGGGGCGAGGGTGCGGCACCCGGTGGGAGGAGGGGCGGGCCTTGACGCTGGAGACCGCGGAGTTGGGGCCTGCCCTGCGGACGTTTCTGGCGTGTGGTCTGATCCTGGACCCCTGGCTGGCGGGCCTGGTCGACGAACACTTCTCGTTCGAGAGCCAGGACGTGGTGGCGCGCGCCGCGGACGGCTTGGCGGGTGCCCACTGGCGCGAGCCACTGATCTCGCGCACGCTCGGTGGCCTGCCCGCGCTGAAGTCCCTGGGGCGCCGGGCCGTCTCCGAGGTGGCGACCGCGACCGCCGCGGCGCTCGCGCACGAGCGGGTCGGGCGCATCTGCGTCGACGCCGCCATGGCCGAGGAGGCGGTGCAGCGGCTCGAGCGGTTCATCGCGCGGGTGGGGTTCGGGCCACTGGTCCTGATCTTCCTCGCCGTGAGCGTCACCGAGAGCCAGGGGGCGCTGGCCCATTACGGGCGCCTGTCCGAGGAGGAGTTCACCAGCGGGGCGCGCCACCGTCCCTGGGCCAGGGGGGCGTTGGACGAGGAACTGGTCGCGGGCTTAGCCGCCGGCAACTACCGCCTGCAGGTGTGCGACGGGCGGCGCTGGGTGGTTTCCACCGCGGGCGGGCGGCGGCTGCTGAGCGGCTTGCGGCAGACGCTGGCCGACTCAGGCTTCTTCGCGGAGCGGCTCCGGCTGACCTGGGTCTCTCACTTCAACCTGACCCAGGGGCAGAACTGGGACCGGCTGGTGGCCTCGCTCCTCCCCCACGTGGACGCCCTGCGGCTGCGCTTCACCGGTGCGCTCGGACTGCGCCCCGGCATGCGCGTCCTGGACGTGGGGTGCGGCAACGGCGCCCAGATCGTGGCGGGCGGGCTGTGGAAGGCGGTGGGGGCCAGCGGGCGCGTCGTCGGCCTGGACCCCGCGGTCAGCATGCTGGAGGCCGCGCGGTGGCGGGTGGAGGCGGCGGGGGCGCGCAACGTCCGCTTCGTGCAGGGCTGGGCGGAGGCGTTGCCGTTCGTCCGCGCCGACTTCGACCTGACGTTCTCCCTCAGCACCCTGGAGCTGACGGATGCCCCTCGCGCCCTCGCGGAGATGACGCGGGTCACCCGCCCCGGAGGGACGGTCGTGGTCCACGGGATCAGCGGGGGCGGGCTGGACAACCCGGTGGTGCGCGACTGGTTCCGTCCGGTCCTCAGGCTCGCCAAGGGCTTCGGGATCGATCCGGGGGGGCGGTCGGGCGTTTACCTGCGGCTGCCCGAGCTGTTCCGGGCGGCGGGCCTGAGCGAGGTGCAGGAGGTCCGCGGGGAGCTGGGCTTGGTGCTCACGGATCCCGTGTTCACGGCCCAGGAGGTGCTGCAGACCAACGGCCTCGTCCAGGAGGTCCTCGAACGCCTGCCCTGGGCGGCGCGCCAAGACGTGCTTGTGGAGTTGGTGGAACGGGGGCGGGCCGTTTGTGCGCGCACGGCCCCGTCGGCCCGGGCCCTGACGCTGCCCACGCACACGGTGCGGGGCACCGTGCCGGCCGCGGCGTGCTGAAGCCACCCCGGCCTCGCGGTGCGCCCGCCCCGCCCGACGGTGCGGCCCGCGGGCCCGGCGGGGGGGGCTGCACGGCCACGCGGGCGCCAGCGTGGCCAGGGTCACCGGTGGGCCGGGTCAGGGGGCGCGGGGCCCGCCGTCGGGGCACCCGGCGAGCCCCTGGTCACCGCCCCGCGCGCGTACGCGGGTACATGGGCCGAGCCCCCGGGCCGAGCCCCTACCGGCCCCGCTCCCCCAGGAGGTGCTCCACGGCGGCGGCGAAGCTGGCGAAGCGGGGCACGTGGTCGGGCACCGGCGCCAGATCGAGCCGCCAGGTACCCACGTCCACGTACAGGGGGGAGAATCCGGCCTCCAGCGCCGGCAGAATGTCCGTGCGCGGGGAGTTGCCGATCATCCAGCGCTGCGCATGGCCGTGGCCCAGCGCCGCGAACACCGCGGCCGTCTTGTCCGGGACGATGTGGATGGCGTCGAAGGGGCCCGCCAACCCGGAGCGCTGGATGCGCCCGCTCTGCACCACCGCGTCCCCCGCCGTCACCAGCCAGAGGGGGCCCCGATGGGCCGCCCGCAGGCGTTCCAGGGCCTTGGCGCCCCCCGGGACGGGGTCCGGCCGCGCGTCGTACGGATAGGCCGAGATGGCCGCGAGTCGCGGCAGGGCCTCCATGGGGACGGCGTCCGTGCCGGTCACCTCGCAGAAGGCGGCCAACACCGTGAGCAGGAAGCGGTTGCGGTGGCGGCCCTGATGGTGGTAGCGCGCGTCCACGGCCTCGAAGGCGCGGCGGGCCTCCGCCTCGTCCACCCCGCAGGCTGCGTGGAGCACCTGGGCGAGTTCCCGCACCGCGTGATCGAAGTGTCGCTGGTTGACCACGAGCGTATCGTCAAAGTCCACACAGATCAGCGCGTGCGCAGGCAGTGGCAATGGCCTCTCCCTCGGCTCGGCGTTGGGCGGCGGGCGTCCGCCGCGCCACCCCCCAAGTATATCGGGCGGCCCGCCCCGCCAGATGTCGCCACCCCCCGGCCAGGCCGCGGACCCCGCGGGAGGGGCCGGAGACGGCGACGGGGCCCCGGCCCCCCCCAGGGGGTGCCGAGGCCCCGCGTGCCGGCCCGGGGTCGTCCGGGCTACTGCACCACCACCAGGAGGCTACCGTTGGCGGCCCCCGTCACCGCAACGACCGGGGCGTTGGCGGGGATGGTGTCGAGGGACACGATGCTGCCGCCGGAGACCGCGACCGGGTCCGCCCCCGTGGGCAGCGCCTGGTTGCCGCTGGAGGCGTTGTACAGCGTGACCGTCGTGCCCGTCACGCCGACGAAGCCCCCGCTGGAACTCTGCTCACCGACGGGGAGCGCCGAGGCCTGGACCGAGGTGGCCGCGCCCGCACCGTTCTCCACCACGGTCACCGGGTCACCCGCCTGAAGGGCGCCCAAGGAGGCGCCCGACCCGGCCAGCGTGACGCTGGCCCCGGAGGCGAGCGTGGCGCTGGCCAGGGACGGCTGGGCGTTCGAGTAGACCAGGACGGTCACCGTGCCGGTCTGGGCGTTGGCGGCGACGAGCGTCCCGCTCAGCGTGGAGGTCGTGGCCGCCGTGGAGGTGATCTGGATGGCCGTGACCTGGCCGCCGGCGTTCAGCGTGAGGGTGACCTGGTCGCCGACGGCCAGGGTGGCCGCACCGGACACCGCGGGCCAGCCGTTGAAGGTGTAGGCGGTGGTGCCGAGGGTGATGCTGCCGCCGCTGACATCGTTGAGCGCGGTGACCGTCCCGCTGATGGTCGTGGCCGCCGTGGAGGTGACCTGGATGGCCGTGACCTGGCCGCTGCCGTCCAGCGTGAGGGTGACCTGGTCGCCGACGGCGAGGCTGGCCGCACCGGACACCGCAGGCGAGCCGTTGAAGGGGTAGGCGGTGGTGCCGAGGGTGATGCTGCCGCCGCTGACAGCGTTGAGCGCGGTGACCGTACCGCTGACGGTGGAAGTGGCGTTGGCCGTAGAGGTGACGACGATCGCGGTGACCTGGTTGTCGGCCGCGTCGACCGTGAGGGTGACCTGGTCGCCCGCGGCGATGGAGGTCAGGGACGGGACCCCGCTCCAGGAGACGTTGGCCGCGAGGCTATAGGTGGCCGACGTGCCGTTGCCCGTATCGATGGAGATCTGCGTGCCCGAGAACGCGGTCACGCTGCCGGAGACCGTCCCCGTCTGCGGGGCGACGGGGGTGCTCCCCGAGACGATCTCCACCAGCGCCCCCTGCCCGCTGCCGTTGACGCCCACGACCAGGCGCTGCCCCGGCTGCAGGGCGGCGACCGTGGCGGGCGCCCCGGCCGCGTAGACGATCACCCCGGAGGCCAGCGGGACGGTGACGTCGCCGCGGGCCGTGGCGACGGTCAGCGTCCCGCCGCTGACGGTCGAGAGGACCCCGACGACCACGGAGTTGGCTTGGGCGACGACCGACGGCCGCAACTGCTCCGCGCGCTGCAGCAACACGGCCAACTCGGCGCGGCTGATGGGCTGGTTGGGGAGGTAGATCTGCCCCATCAA
This sequence comes from Clostridia bacterium, assembly GCA_027335545.1. The sequence continues at coordinate 1,005 of DAHWHV010000090.1, read as the reverse complement.
CCCCGCGTAGAGTCCGGCGGAGATGTCGCCGGCCACGGCCCGGCGCGCCCACTCCGGGGTGCGCAGGCCGTACGGGAGTTGGGCGAGTTCGGCGTGGACCTGGCCCTGGGCCACGGGCGGGAAGCCGAAGACGCGGTCGATGATCACCGAGGCCTGGGCCCAGGTGACCAGGCCCGCTGGATGGAACTTGTCGTGCCCCTCGCCCTTGAGGATGTGCTTGAGGGCGGCGATCCGCACGTAGCCCATGGCCCAAGGCGGGATGGACCCCTGGTCGGCGAACATGGGGGGGCCCGGGGGGGCGGCGGGCGCCGGCGCGGCCCAGCCCAGGAGCCGGCCGAGCATGGTGGCCATCTGGGCGCGGGTGGCGTTGCCGTTGGCGTCGATCTGGCCGTTGCCGACGCCGTTGAGGACGCCCTGGACCACCATCAGCCTGAGGGCGGGACCGGCCCAGGGCGCCTGGGCGAAGCCCGAGAGCAGCGCCGGGCCGCGTCGGCCGTGCCCGTCCTTCCGTTGGTGGTGGTGTCCGTGGCCGTCGGCGAGCGCCAGGCCCGATCCGGCGACCACCGCCAGGCCGAGTCCGGCGGCCGCGATTCCGCGCACCCATCTGCGGGCGGTCTTCGTCGAGGATCCCTTCCCTACCGCTCTGCTGTCCAAGTCGTCCCGTCACCTCCGTGTCGTCGTCGGCTGCACGGCAGCCGCCACCGTGGCGTGCGGCGCCCCCGTGGGCCGGCAGGCACCGGGGCCCGCGCGCCGGGCGCGTCTCGGGGGTTGGCCTCCAGCCGGGCCCCGACCGCTCGCCACGCCCATTCGGGGGCTGGGTGGCCGGAATGAGGGTGGCGGGCGGGCGCGGACCGAGGAATCTTCGCTACGGCTCCCGCAGGGGCGTCAAAACCTGGGGGGGGGCCAGGCCGGACCGGCCGCCCCCACCGCCGAGAGCCCCGGTCCGGCCGCCCCGCCGCGGGTGGGCCGGGCGCCGCAGCCGGGCCGCCCCAACCCCGCTCCGCC
>DAHWHV010000086.1 GCA_027335545.1 Clostridia bacterium | reverse complement strand
CTCCCAGAAGACCAGGGCCACCAGGAACAGCAGCCCGACCCCCATGCGGACGCTGACCGCGGGGGTCCAGCCCGCGCCGCTGGCGTTGGTCAGCGCCAGCAGGACCAGCAGCAGCCCGGCGCCGAGGAGAACCGTGCCGGGCAGGTCCAGGCCGCGCGCCACCCGCGGGGAGCGCTCGCGCAGCACCCGCAGGCCCATCAGCAGGCCGGCCGTGCCGATGGGCAGGTTGATGAAGAAGATATAACGCCAGTTGACGAAGGTGATGATCAACCCGCCTAGCAGGATCCCCAACACCGCGCCCACGTTCCAGCCAATGGCGGTCAGGCCGTATGCCCGCCCGCGCTCGGCCGGGGGCACGGTGTCCGCGATGATGGCGCCGCTGTTCGCCGACACCAGGGCGCCGCCGAGGCCCTGCACGATGCGGAAGGCGACGAGTTGGCCCGCGCCGCCGGCCAGGCCGCAGAGCACGGACCCCACGGTGAAGACGGCGAAGCCCAGGTTGTACATGCGCACACGCCCGTACATGTCCCCGAACCGGCCGAGTTGGGTGGTCGTCATGGTCAGCACCAGGAGGTAGGCCATGATCACCCAGACCATGCCGACCATGTTGGCGTGCAGGCGCTGCATCATCACCGGCAGCCCCAGCACCACGATGGTCGTGTCCACCGCGGTGATCATCACGCCCATCAACACCACGGTCAGGGCGATCGTTCGGTAACGGTGTTCGTCGGAAGCGGCGGTATGCGCACCCCGGGCGGGGGAGACGGCCGCCGCGGCGTCTTCGGCCAGGCGGATCACCTCTTCGATCGGGCGCTGCCCCACGGTCTGGTCTCGGCGTGCAGCGCCCTGGTAGCCGGCCGGTCGCATCCCGGCGCCATCTTGCCCACCCGGGCCGTCCGGTGGCCGCCGCCCCGGAGGTCGCGGACGCGCGTTCCGGGGCGGCAACGGGGGGAGGGCGCCCGGCCCGGAACGCGCGTACGGCACGGCGGCCCGCGTCGCTCTGGCGTGCGCCCCGGCCCGCCGGACCCCGCCTGGACCCGCAAACCGCACGCGCGGCGAGAGTGCGCACGGGGGTTGCGGTCGCCGGCGGCGCCAGGGCCCGCCGGCACGCCGTGGGCGCGGCCGCGCGGGTGGTCCATCGGCGGCGCACGTCCGGCATCTCCCTTGGCGGGATCATGGCGGTACGCGGCGACGGGCGCAAGGGTCGCCGCATGCTCCGCGCGCATGCGCCCATCGACTTGGCGGACACCGGCATCAAGGCCCAGCGGCTGGCCGCGCGCCGCCGCCGCGCCGTCCTCGAGGTCCGGGTGGGCCTCCCGCCCCGCCCCGGCGCCCGTGGGCCCAAGGGGGCGGTCCGTCTCGCCGCCCGAGCGAGGGAACGTCTGCCATCCGACCGCTCCCCGGCTGCTCGGCGACAGATTGCAGGCCGCGCCCCCGGGGCCGAGCGCAGATTAGCGCCAACGACCGGCAAGAGTCGTCATGCCGACGGAGCCCTGTGTCCCAAGGTTTGTGATGCATTTCCCGAAAGGCGTTGGTTTGCGCGTTTCCACGTTGGCGCTCCCCGAAGCGCCGCCATCCTGCAGCCACGTGCCGGCGATGGAAAACTTCCCGCGCGGGCAGGATCCCCCGTGTGGGTGGAGTAAAGTGGGCCTTAGTGGGGCAAAGTGGGGGCTGGGGGCGCCGGGCGCCGTGTGGCGGGGTGTCCCGTGGGCGCGTCCACCCCCGTGGGCGGCCCCGCGGGTCTGTGGCGGGAGGGTGGACGCCCTGGCCGGATTCTTGGGGGAGTTCCGCCACGCCATCGATGAGAAGGGACGCCTCACGCTCCCGGCGCGCATCCGGGAACAGCTCGGGCCGGAGTTTGTCGCCACCAAGGGGCTCGACACCTGCCTCTTCTTTTACCCGGCCGCCGAGTGGGCGGCGCTCGAGGCCCGCCTGCGCGCGTTGCCGTTGACGCAGAAGGATGCCCGTGCCTTCGTCCGGCTCTTCTTCGCCGGGGCCGCGGAGTGCCGCGCCGATGGCCAGGGGCGGGTGCTCCTGCCGACCGCGCTCCGGCAGTATGCCGGGTTGACGAAGGAGGGCGTGGTGGTCGGGGTGTCCAGCCGGGTGGAGGTCTGGCAGCCCGAGGCCTGGGGGCGTTACGTGGCTGACGCGGACGCGACCTATGCCGAGATCGCCGAGCGCCTGGGGGGGCTCTGATCCCGTCGCGGGGCCTGCGCACGGTTCTCCGGTGGCCGTTGCGGGGGGGGGCGGCGTGCTCCCACCGCGCTGGCCGCGGGGGCGGATCGCGGTGGGGCTGTGCGGCGGCCGCTGCCCGGGGGGGCGTCTGGATCCGGCGGGGTCCGCCGAGTGTCCCTGCCGCTGGCGGCCTCAGCCGGCGGGGGCCGGGCCCCGCCGGCTGAGGCCGCCAGCGCTCGTACCGAGCCGGGAAACGGCGGGCGGGTTGCACGCGGCGCGTGCCGGGATATCCCCA
>DAHWHV010000033.1 GCA_027335545.1 Clostridia bacterium | reverse complement strand
GGACGCGTTCGCGCCAAGCCTTCAGCAGCAGGCCCCGGAGTTCGGCGGCCCGGTGCAGCGGCACCACGAGGTCGAAGCTGTAGCCCGGCGCCTTCCCCGGCTCGAAGGCCAGGAAGCCAGCGCACAGGCCCACGGCGCGCTGCACCTTCACCGCCCTCAGCAGGCCCGCCGCGGCCTTGCGCGTCTGCTCCAAGCCCCACCCCGGCGCCGAGAGCGCCAGGACGGCGACGGGCGCCGCACCGTATACCTCTTCCAGCGTGGCCCCCCACCGCTCGCCCAGTTCCCGCGCGGCGTGGTGCGCGGCGCATTCCTCGTGGCCGCGGCCGTCGCACGGCTGGCGGCCCCACAGCCAGGCGCCGCCGGCCGCCTGACGCCGCTGGGGGGCCCGCAGGTCGTGCGGGTGCCCCCAGGCTTCGCGCCGGCAGCGGTCGAAGCTGCCCAGTAGCCGGGTGCAGTGCTCCAGCAGCCGCTTGTGCGAGCGTGCGGGATGGGCCAGCCTGACCAGGGAGTCGCGGATGCGCTCCATGGCGCGGCGCATTGCGCTGTCGCGGTCCCCGTCGAAGGCGCGCAGGCGGAGGCCGTGGTCGTGGCGGCTGTAGCGCTCCCAGGGGGCGTGCCCTGTTGGGTCATCGTCGCCCCCGGACGGGGAAGAGCCCCCACCGCCCGCAGGGGGCGCGCTACGGAAGCCCTCCCTGCCGGCAGGGTTCGGAGCCTGCTCACCGGGCTGGCGCCTGCCGGCACTCGGTGGGGGTGCGGCCGCGGCGGTGCGCTCGGCGGGCCCCGGCTCCCCCGCCTCGACCGGGGACTCCGCTGCCCACCGTTCATCGCCGCCCCCAGCGGCTGGGGCGGCCGCCCGACGCGCCCGGACCGCCGCGATGTCCACGGCCGCGCGGAGTTCCGCCTCCGCGCGCCACACATCCGCCGCGTCGGCGACCGCGATGGCGATGGCCTCTTCCGCATCGAACCCGGGCTCGGGCAAGCGCCGCGCCAGGGCCTCCGCGAGGCGCCGCAACTCCAGGCCAGGCGTCCCGCCCGCGTCCTGCCGGCTCGGGGCGGTCGTCCCCTGCTGTGGCGACGTGCCTGCGTCCCCGCGTCGGCCAACAACCGCGATCTCGTGCCCCGGCCGCCAGGCTTCGGCGCGCCGCGCATCGGCGGTGAGCCACCCGACGATGTTCCGCCGCATGGCCTGCACCCAGGACTGGCCAGCCAACGCGGCGACGACCTGCTCGACGGACCACCCGGAGTGCAGCATCTGGAGTTCGAGGCGGCGCACGCCCTCGCTGCGCCCGCCCTTCGGTACGCCCTCCCGCAGGAGGTCCAAGTCGTACGGGAGCCACGACGCGTCGACGAGTCGGCCGTCCTGATCGGGGCCGAGGTCGCCAGTCGCCGCGGGGTACGTCGGCACCGGGAGCATCGTGACGCTGCTCGCCGCGCCCGCGTCGCTGGGTTTGCCGCTCATCGCCGCGAGGACGCTCGCCGGCGCGACGGCGATCTCCTTCTGCCAGGGGCTGTGCCCCGGGAGCCAGCGGTAGTCGCCGTCCCTCCGCGTCGAGGGCGGCAGCACGATCTGTCCTCCCGCCCACGCCAGGCGAAGCCCGTCGTGCCCGGCGTCCTTCCCGGCGGTGCGGAGAGAGCGCCCGTCGGGCACACGCCAAAGCACCCGCAGGCCGCCAGAGGGGGTGAGATACGTCGCCGTGCCGAGGGCGGGGCCGAAGATGCCGGACTGGCGATACTCGGTG
>DAHWHV010000026.1 GCA_027335545.1 Clostridia bacterium | reverse complement strand
CCGCCGGCCGGGGCCGCCGCTGCGATGGCGCGCCTCTTGGGGGTGGGGGGCGGGGCGAGCCCCGTGGCGACCGGGCCGGACGAGGTGGGCCGGATCTGGGCGGTCGCGGGGGATGCCTCCGGGCGCTGGGGGGCGGCGTTGGGTCCCTGGCTGGACGGGGTCGCCGGGGCGATCGGAGCGCTGTTGGGGGTGTCGCTGCGCGCCGAGGCCGCGTCCGGGGGACCGGCCCCGGCGACCGCGGGGTTCGGACTGCGCTTCGCCTGCGACGGCGCCGACGGGCCTGAGCAGGCCTGGCTCGCCATGGACGCCGCCCTGTTGCAGCGCTGCCTGCGGGAACTGGCCGAGGCCGGCGCGGTGCCGCGGGGCGAGGACGGCGCGGCGGCAGCGGGGGGGGCCGCGTCCGCCCACAGATTTCCCGCGCTGGAGGCGGACGCGGGTGGGGCCGCCGGCGGCCTGGACGTGCTCCTGGACGTCTGTCTGGAGGTGTCGGTGGAACTCGGCCGGACGCAGCGGCAGATCCGCGAGGTCCTGGCCCTGGTCCCCGGGAGCCTCCTGGAGCTCGACCGGCTGGCGGGTGACCCCATCGACGTGCTCGTCAACGGGCGGCGCATCGCCCGTGCCGAGGTGGTGGTCGTGGACGAGCGCTTCGCCATCCGCATCACCGACATCCTCTCCCCTGAGGAGCGGGTGGAGCGCCTGGGGTAGGGGCGGCCCCAGCCCCACCCCCTCCCGGACCCGAGGCGGTGAGCGGGAGGCGGCGGGATGGGTGGTTCCTTGGTCTGGCCCCTGATCCGGTTCCTGCTGGCGTTTGCCGTGGTCCTGGTCCTGGCCGCGGTCGTCAGCCGGGCGGTGGCGCGCCGCGCCCGTGGCTTCGGGGGCTCGCCCTTCCGGCTGCTCGGCGGCCTCTCGCTGGGTCCCGGGCGCCAGCTCTGCGCCGTGCAGGTGGGCCGGCGGGTCCTGGTCCTTGGGCTTGGGGACAAGCAGGTGCGCTTGGTGGACAGGATCACCGATGCCGACGAGGTGGCGGCCCTGCTGGATCCCGGACCGGAGGGGGTGGGGGCCCTGGCGGGTTTCGACGGGTTCCTCGCACGCGCCCTGGGCCGCGGCCGCCCTGGGGCGGGGGGGGCTTCCCGTGAGGGGTAGAGGGTGGGTGGCGCTGGCCGCCGCCTTGCCGGCGCTGGCGGCGCCGGCGGGATGGGTGCTCGCGGCCGGTGCGGCGCCGATGGTGCCGGCGGTGACCATCGGTGTCGGCGCCGCGCACTCCCCTGCCCAGGTGGCCACCAGCGTGCAGATCCTGCTGGTGCTGACGGTCCTGTCGCTGGCGCCGGCGGTGCTGCTGCTGATGACGTCCTTCACCCGGATCGTCATCGTCCTGTCCTTTGCCCGCAGCGCCCTGGGCACCGGTCAGATCCCTCCCAACCAGATTCTCGTGGGTTTGGCCCTGTTCTTGACCCTCTTTGTGATGTCGCCGACGATCCAGCAGATCTACCGCTCCGCCTGGCAGCCCTACCAGGCGGGGCAGATCGCCCTGCCGGCGGCCCTGCGGCGGGCCGAAACCCCGCTGCGCGCCTTCATGCTCCGCCAGACCCGCACCGCGGACCTCCGGCTCTTCGAGGACATGCAGCGGCACCTGGCCGCGCAGGGGGCGTCGGCCACGCGCGTCGCCGGGTCGGCCGCCTCTCCCGGGGCTCCCGTGCCGGCCGTGCCCGCGCCCGGGGCGGCCGGGGCGGCGACGGGGACGGGGACGGGGACGGCCGCCGGGGCGGCGACGGGGAC
>DAHWHV010000006.1 GCA_027335545.1 Clostridia bacterium | reverse complement strand
CCCGATGACGATCTTCGAGCACCTGGACGAATTGCGCACCCGGCTGATGTGGGCGGCCTTGGCCTTCGTGCTGGGCACGGCGGCCACCTTCCCCTTTATGAGCCAGATCATCCACTTCGCGGTCAACGGCAATCACGTCGTGGCGATCCACCCGCTGGAGAACATCTACGCCGGCCTGCGCGTGGTCGTCCTGGGCGGGCTGATCCTGGGCTCCCCGGTCATCCTCTATCAGTTGATCGCCTACGTCCTGCCCGCCCTGACCGGCGGCGAGCGCCGGATGCTGTACACCTATCTGCCGGCGGCGCTGGTGCTCTTCCTGCTCGGGGTCCTCTTCGGCCTGATGGCGTTTGAGCCGCTGGCGATCAAGATGTCCGAGGCCTTCCTGCCCTGGGTCAAGCAGACACCCACCCTGTCCAACTACATCAACTACCTGATCGGCTACTCCCTGCCCTTCGGGGCCCTGTTCGAGTTCCCGGTGGTAGTGTCCATCGTGGTGCGGCTCGGGCTGCTGACGCCGCAGGCCCTGGTGGCCAACCGCCGCTGGGCGGCTATGGGCTGCCTGGTCGTCGCCGTGATGTTCGCGCCGCCGCTGGACTTCATCGTCACGCCGTCCATCATCTTCGTCCCGCTGTACGGCCTGTACGAGCTCAGCATCGTCATCGCGCGGCGCGCGTATCGGCAGCGTCTGCGGGCGATGGCGGAGGAAGAGGCTGGCGACGCGGGTGGTGAATAGGGTCGGCGAATAGCGTCGAACCCTGCCGGGATTCACAGGGTTGTCCACAGGCGGGGGGCCTGTCCGGCGGGTTATGCACAGTGTTGTCCACACTGTCCACAGGGCGAATCGCCCACAGGGCGTTGACGGCGAGCGACCGCGAGCCCCCCGCGGCCTCGACGGCGGGGGCGGTCGCGGGGACCCGGAGTGACAGCGGGCCGGGCGGCTCAGCGCGCAGCGCCAGCGACACCCGGCCGACACCCCGGCCTGGGAACGGGGCTGAGGAGTGGGGGATGCGCGCCCAGGGAGCGTGGGACAGGGGCGGGGCCCGAGGGGCGCGGGGGCGTGAGGCGGGTGAGGGGGATCGCCGCCCGAGACGACGCTGGCGGCGATCCCCCTCACCCGCCCAGCCCGAGGAGCCCCGTCTCCCCGGCGTGGAAGGGCTCGTTGGCCTGCTGGAAGTGCTCCCGGCCAGCGGCGAAACGCTCCAGGGCCTTGGCGGGGTCCCCGTCCCACAGCCAGCGGTCCAACTGGGTCTGGGTCCGATGGGCCCGATGGGCCGCGAGCTTCTGGGCGGCGACGGCCTGGCACGAGACCTGCGTGAACTGCTCGGGCCGGAGGCCATGCTGCTCTGGGTGGGTGGCCAGGTCCGCCCCGGCCAGGAAGTAGAGGCGGGGGGGCTGGAAGGCCGCCAGGCCCGCGGCGGCGTGTGACCTCGGCCAAGCGGCGTCACCGGAGCGCTGCCAGGCCAGCGTGGCCGCCCGTCCGATCGCGCAGTGGTCGGGATGTCCCCCGCGCTGCTCGTGGAAGGTCAGGACCGCGTCCGGCCGCAGGCGGCGGATGTGCGGGGCGATGCGGGCGGCGAGGTCTTCGGCGTCTTCGAACTCCAGACACTTGTCGCGCAGCCCCAGCAGGATCAACTCGGCGATGCCCAGGGCGGCGCACGCCTGGCGCAACTCGGCCTCCCGCAGCACCGGCAGGGTCTCGCGGTTGGCGTAGGGTGGCTTGCCCAGGCGCCGGCCCTGCTCGCCGCGCGTCGCACAGACCAGGGTCGCCTCCCCGCCGGCGGCGCAAAAGGCGGCGACGCCGCCGCCGCAGATGAAGGTCTCGTCGTCCGGATGGGCCAGCACGAGCAGCAGGCGCCGCGCGGGCATCTCTACCTTCCCCTCCCCGTCTGATCCGCCTTCCGCCCCTGGTCGCGCCTGCGCTGCGGCCGGAGCGGCCAGCCCGACGCCCGGCGCGACCCGGCCCGACGGGCGGTCCGGGGGCGCCAGGCCGGCGGGTCATCAGGCCGGGAACGGCGCCAGGCTGAGTTCGAGGGTCCGCGAGAGTCGCTCCTGCTCGTCCCCGAAACCGCAGAAGATGAGCCGGCCCTCGGCGTCGCGTTCCCAATGGGTCAGGTCCTCCATACGGACCCAGGCGTCGCCGGCGCAGCGCAGGGCCACCCGGCAGGAGGCGCCGCCCCGCAGGTAGGCCGCCACCACCTCGACCCGCATGTTGCGGAGAAACCCGCCGGGGATGACCTCGGCATGCACGTACACCGACCGGCCCGCCAACCCGTCCAGCTCCGCCTGCACGGCGGACGCCTCCTCCCGGATCCGTTGCACGGCCCAACACCTCCGCGTCGGCACCGGGCCCCCCGATGCCCCGACGGCCTTCCCCGCGCGGGCCAACCCTCCTGCAGTCGCGCGTCGGGTGTGTCGCCCCGCCCGCTGCGCGTCTCGGCGGGGGGCCCATGGGCGAAACCTTAACATCCGGGCAGCATACTGGGGGTACGGATCCCGGTGGCGACGCAGGTTGTAGGGCGGGAGGCGGGGGCGATGGCGGGCCGGCGCGGGGTGGGCCCCTTCGCGGAGGCGGTCGTGGGCGGGTTGCGCCTCAGGCTGGGACCGCCGTGGTCCGTGCGTTCGGTGGGGGCGGGGCTCGTGGTGTCGCGGCGGGGGGAGGAGGCGGTCGTCGACCTGCTGGACCTCGCGGCGCGCCACCCACACGGCGTCATCGCCGACGACCTCGACGGGATCGCCGCGTGTGTGCGGCGCCAAGTGGAGGCGCCGCCGACGCTGGCCGCCGCCGGCGAGCGGCTGCTGCCGTGCCTCTGGACCGGCGCCCAACTGCCGGCGCCGCTGGGGCTGGTGCGCCGGCCCTGGCAAGATCCCGTCTGGATCGGCTACGGGGTCCAGGGGGATCGCTGCACCTTCGCCGTGACGTCCGCCGACCTGCGCGCCTGGGATGCCGACGCCGCCGCGGTGGATCAGCGCGCCATGGGAAACCTGCAGCGCGGCGACGGCGCCGTCTCGCGGGTCGTGGCCGGCGTGCTGTACGCCTTCGCCGACGCCGCGCACCCGGAACGCAGCGCGGCCCAAGTCCTCGCGCCGGGGGCGCTGGAGCGCCTCGCCCGGCGGTGCGGCGTCCCCGCGTTCCTGGTCGCGCTGCCGCACCGCGGCTTGGCCATCCTCCTCCGGGCGCCCCGCGGCGACGACCCGGACCGCCTTGTCCTCGCCCGCTGGGACCGGACCCGGGCCATCGCGCGGCGTCAGTACCGCGAGGCGCTGGGGCCCCTGACGGACGCCTTCTTCGCCTGGGAGCAGGGGCGTTGGACGGCCCCGCGGGGGGCGGCGGAGCGCCCCGCTACGGCGAGCGGGGCTCCGCCGCAGGGTGCCCTGGGCCTGGGGTGAAGCCGCTCCGCCGCGTAGCGAAGCTCCCCGGAGGGGAGCGGTGCTCCGCCGCGTAGCGAAGCTCCCCGGGGGGGAGCGGTGCTCCGCCGCGTAGCGAAGCTCCCCGGGGGGGAGCGGTGCTGCGCCGCGTAGCGAAGCTCCCCGGAGGGGAG
>DAHWHV010000645.1 GCA_027335545.1 Clostridia bacterium | reverse complement strand
TGGGGCACGGGGCGTGGGGCACGGGGCATGGGACGGGGCCGCGGGACGGGGGCACTCAAGCGCCGTCTCCGCCGACGACGGCGACGGCCTTGCACGGGCAGGTGTGCCGCGTGGGCCAGCGGAGAAGGCGCTGATCAGCGGGTGACCGGCGCGCCGAGAGGTCGGGGGTTGGGGGACAGCGGCCAGCGGACACGTGGCCGAGGGGACGTGCGGTGTAACATGATCGCACACACGCGGAGGGGCGGGCCGGGTCGAGCGCCGGAGCCCTTCCCGACGGCGGGCGGACCCGTCCCCGGGCGCCCTGGCCTGGCGGCGGTCACCCCTCTGGGCTGCCGGGCACCCGGCGGAGGCGGGCGTCCTCGCGCGGCAACGCACAAGTCGGCGGCCGGTCTGGCCTAGGCAAGGAAAGCGTGGCCTCGCGCAAGGGGACGTTCGCCGCGGCCACCGAGACGGGCACGAGGGGAGGGCGGCTGCCATGCCGCGGACGGGGGCAGCGCGGCTGCGTACCGGCCTGCGCGAGGCGCGCCAGCGGGTGGGGCTGTCGCAGCAACAGCTCGCGGAGGCGGCGGGGGTCACGCGCCAGACCGTCGCCGGCTTGGAGTCGGGCGCGTACGGGCCCACCGTGGCCGTGGCGCTACGCCTGGCATCCGCGCTCGGCGCCGGCGTCGAGGACCTCTTCTGGCTGGCCGAGGACCGGCAGGTGCAGGCGCAATGGGCGTCTGCCGCGCCGCGGCCGGCCGGGGCGGAACGCGCGACGCGCGTCCACGTCGCCGAGGTGGCCGGCCGCTGGCTGGCCTGGCCGATCCCCGCGGATCGGACCCTGGCGGTCGCTGCCGACGGCCTGGTGCCGGTCACGCCCCAGGGGCCGGTGGCAAACGTCGGCGTGGCGGTGCACCTGTTACGGCCCCCGGACGGGCTGCGCCACACCGTCGTCGTCGCCGGCTGCGAGCCGGCCCTCGCGCTACTGGCCCAGCACGCCTTCCGGGGAGGGAGTCGCGGCTTCGGGCGCGCGCTGTGGGCGGAGATGGCGAACTCCGCCGCCATCGAAGCGGTCACGGCCGGCCGCTGCCATGTGGCCGCGGTGCACGGCGTCGAGTACCCGGGCGCGGCCTTCGACCTTGGGCTGGGGTCCCCCGTCGTGCCGCCGGCCGACTGCCGGGTGTTCCACCTGGCCCGGTCGCGCCAGGGGTGGATCTTCGACCGGCGGCTCGCTTTCCGTGGCGCCGGGGACCTTGCCGGGGGCAGGCTGCGCCTCGTCAACCGCCAGCCGGGGTCTGGCGCCCGCGCGCTACTCGACCGGGCCCTGGCCGCAACCGGGGTCGATGTCGCGCGGCTTCCCGGCTACGACCGTGTCGCGGGCGGGCACCTAGAACTCGCCGCCGCCATCGCCAGCGGGGCGGCGGACGTCGGCGTCGGCGCGGAGAGCGCGGCGGCTACGCACGGCCTGGGTTTTCTGCCGCTGCAGGAGGAGGGCTGCGACCTCTGGGTACCCCGGGCCCACTGCGATCTGCCCGCGGTCGCCGAACTGTTAGCGGCCCTGGGGGATGGGGGCTTTCAGGCCGACCTGGCCGCGGCGGCGCCGTACGACACGGCCGAGACGGGCGGGGAGTGGACGCCACCCGGCGGGTGAGGGGGGCGGGTGGCTGCGGCGGGATGGGCCGGAGGGGGTGGGGTATGCGCCCGGCCAGAGGACAGTCGCCGGGGACCGATCCGTCGCCACCACGTGCGGGCGCGCTCTGTGGCGCGGAACACTGGCGGTGTGTGCGGCACGTTTTGGCTAGCCAGCAGCCGGCATGCGGTGGGGGACATCCCCTCTCGGTGGGAGCTGGTTGTCCGTCACGGTGCGCGGCGGCACCCCCTGGAAGGGGATGG
>DAHWHV010000643.1 GCA_027335545.1 Clostridia bacterium | reverse complement strand
GACGGGCGGCCCGTGGTGGTCGGGGATCGCGCGGCGCGCCGGCCCGGGGTCCGGCGCCCGTTCGCGGACGGGCGCCTCGCGGACCCGGAAACCTTGCCCCTCCTGGGCGCTGCCCTCTGGCGGGCGGGGGTGCGGGGGGATGTGGTGCTCGGCAGCGGCACGCCCCTGGGCAGGTTCGCGCAGGAGCGGGCGGCCGCGCAGGCGGCGCTGCAAGGCCGCGTCCTGTCCCTCGCCGATGGCAGCCATGAGACGCGGGTGCGGATTGCCCGGCTGGTCCTGCGCCCGCAGGGAGTCGGGGCCGCTCTGGCCCTCGCGGCGCAGGGGCGCCTGCCGGGCGGGGCCGGGTACGTCGTGGTGCTCGATGTCGGTACGCGCACGACGGATGTGCTGACCCTGGAGGCCGGGGACCTGTCCCCGGTCATGCTCCTGTGCTTCAGCCTGGAGGCCGGGGTGGCGACGGCCGCGGAGGCCCTGGCGGCCGCCGCGCAGGCGGCCACCGGGCACCTGCCGCCCGCCGACGTGGCGCAGGCGGCGTTGCGGGAGACGCAGACCTGGCATGGACGGCCCGTGGGCGGCCCCGACGAGGCCGGCCCGTGTCTAGACGCCCTAGCGGCCACCATCCGGGCCGAGGTCCAGCGGCGATTCGGCGCCGCCGCCGGGCGGATCGCGGCGCTGGCCCTCGTCGGGGGCGGCGGGGTCCTCCTCCGGGAGCGGCTGGTTGGGGCGCTGCCCGGGGAGTGCCTGGCGGTGGCCGACGAGGAGGCCGTCTTCTCCAACGCCGAGGGGTTCTGGTGGGCGGCCGAGCGGGCAGGTGTGGCCTTGGGGGTGTCGTGAGCATGGCGGAGCGGCTGCGGTTCCGGGTTGCGGTGCCCGAGGGGTCGGCGCTGGGCGAGGCGCTGGCCCCCCTTGCGTCCATGCAGCGCGGCAGGGAACTGGTCCGGTTGGCCGAGCGCGGGCTAGCGGCGGCGGAGCGAGGCTCGCCGCAGGCCGCGGAGCGAAGCTCGCCGCAGGCGAGCGGTGCTCCGCAGGCGAGCGGTGCTCCGCAGGCGACGGACCTGGGCCGGATCGCGGCCGCCCTGGAGCGCATCGCGGCGGGGGCGGTATCGGTCGGGATGCAGGCGAGGCCCACGGCACCGGACGTGGGGGCCGGGGCCTGGACGCGGGTGCGCGGACTGGAGGCCGCCTTCGGCGACGACCTGGCCCCGGGCCCGGATGCCCAGGCGGCGGCTGCGGAGCACCGCTCGCCTGCGGCGAGCGTCGCTCCGCAGAGCGGTGCTCCGTGGGCCTGGGCGCGGCCTGAGCAGAACCGAGTCCCGGAGGGAGGGCGATAGGGTGGTGCGGATGCTGGGCCTGTGGCTCCCCGGGGTCGCCGGGGCCGCCGGGGTGGCCTGGCTGACCTACGCCCTGCTGCGGCGGTTCCTTGGGCGCCCGGTGGCCCGGCTGTACCTGATGGGGCTGCCGCTGATCTCCCTGGGCGTCGCGGACTTCCTCTTCACCCCGGTCCTCTGGCTGCTGCCCCGCACGCTGTTGCCGCCGCTGCACCCCGCCCTGACCTGGCCCG
>DAHWHV010000621.1 GCA_027335545.1 Clostridia bacterium | reverse complement strand
GGGGGCCGCGACGGTGGATTGGGACCGGCGGCTCGGCCCCCACGGCGAGACCGGCACCCCCGGGCCGGCCCTGGACGCCCTCGCCGGGCTGGGGGCGGCGGCCTTCGCCATGGTCGTGCTCTGGTCCCTCCCCGGCTTCCTCGGGCTGGCGCCCGGCACGCCCATCGCGGCCGCCGTGGCGGCCGGCGGCCTGCTGGCCTACGTGGTCGCCGGCCCACACACCGGCCCGCCCGCCGTGCGCCGCGGTGTCCCCCTGGCCCTCCTCGCCTGTGTCGCCGTCCTCGGCCTCGCCGCCGTGCTGCTGCCGGGGCCCGGCCTCGTCGCCGCCCGCGCGGGGGGCGCGGTGGTCGCGGGCTTCACGGACTGGCGGAGTAAGGGCGTCCTCAGCGGCCCCGCCGCCTGGCTCACCGCCTGGGCCGCGGGCTGGCTGGTGGGGCTACCGGTCTTCCACACCGCCCGGCGCGGCCGGCCGACGATCGCCCTGCTGCTCGGCTTCGCGCTGCTGGTGTTCGAGTGGGAGTTCGTCGACGGAGCCACGGTCCGTCTCTTCTGGCCGCTCACCGGCGTCGCCCTGTTCTGGCTCGCGGCCGATCGCGCCCGGGAGACCGCGCGCGGCAGCGAGGTGGGGGTGGGCGCCCCCACACCCTGGACCGCCTTCGGCCTGGCGGGGCTGGCGGGGCTGGCCGTGGTCGGTTCGTTGCTGCTGCTGCCCCGTCAGGGAGGACCCGCCAACCTCGGGGCCCTGGGGATCTGGATCGACCGGCTCCCGGTGATCGGCACCCTGGAGAAGTCCACCCGCGAGGGGAGCCTCGGGTACGCCACCGGGGCGGGCCGCGGGAACGGCGGGCAGGGTGGGGCCACGGGAACGGCGGTCGGGCCGTCGCGGACCGGGGGGTTCAGCCTGTCCCAGACCGGGTTCGGGGGCAGCACGGCGGTGCTGGGCGGCCCCGTCCACCCCAACACGAGCGTGGCCCTGTGGATCTCCGTGCCCCCCGGGGGGCACCCCCCGTCGGTCCTCTACCTGCGCGGCTCGGTGCGCGACGTCTTCACCGGAGCCGGCTGGGTGCCCGGCCCGGGCGAACAGCAGGCCTACCCGACGTGGCCCGCGGCCAACGCCGGATCGGTGGGCCGCGACTTCGTCTCGGGGGCCGGCATCCCGGCGCCCTTCCGGCTCCTGAACGCGCGCATCACCCTGCGGGGGTCGACCCCCAGTGCCGACCTGTTCACCGTGCTCTCCCCGCTCCGCCTGTCGGTGCCGGTGACCTGGGACCGCAGCGGGGAGGCCTGGCTGACCACCCCGCCGCCCCGGGGCTTCACCTACACCCTCAGCAGCGCCTCCCTGGACCCCGGCGTGTATGCGTCCACCGCACTGGCCCCGTTCACGGCGACCGGTCTGCCCCCCGGCGGCACCGTCAGCCCGCGGGAGGCGCTGCGGCTGGCCGAAGCCGGGCGGGCCGTGACGCCCGCCCCCGCTCCCAACGCACCCCGGCTGGTGGGCGCCTTTCCTTCCCCCGCGGATCTCCAACTCCCCGGCGACCTGCCGGTCCGGGACCGGGCCCTGGCCCGCTCCTGGGTGCGGGGCCTCCACGACCCCTTGCTGGAGGCCCTGGCCGTGCAGGCCCACCTCCGACGCCTGCCCTACTCCCTGAATCCACCCCCGACCCCGGCCGGGCGCGACTTCGTGGACTACTTCCTCTTCCACGTGCGGAGCGGCTACTGCACCTACTTCTCCTCGGCCATGGCCGTGCTGCTGCGCACCCTGAACATCCCCACCCGCTGGGTGGAGGGGTTCCGCACCAGCGTCCCGGCGGGCGGGGGCACCTTCGCCGTCCGCAACAGCGCGGCGCACGCCTGGGTGGAGGCCTACCTCCCCCCCTACGGGTGGCTGACCTTCGACCCCACCCCCCTGGCCGTCCCCGCGGGGACGCAGGTCGGCCCCGCGCAGCCCCAGCCAGCCCGCCGTCCCGGGGCCTGGGGCCTTCACCTGGGCCTGCCGCGGGCGCTATGGGTGGTGCTCGGTGCCCCCGGTGCCTTCGGCCTGCTGCTCCTCTCGGGGGCCCTCGGCAACCTCCTGGCCGAGCGCCGCCGCTTCGCGGGCCCCGTGGACGAGGCGCAGGCCATCTGGCGCGCCTGCGAGCGTGTGGGGGCGCGCTTCGGCCGGCGCCGCCACCGGGACGAGACGCCGGCGGAGTACGCCCAGGGCCTGGGCCAGGCCTTCCCGCGGGTGGCCGCCCCGGCCGGCCGCCTCGCCGCCGCCTACGGTCGTCTCCGCTACGGCCGCCCTGGCCAGGCGGCGGACGACACCACCGGGTTGCGCGCGAACTGGCTGGCCCTGCAGACGGAGTGGCGGGCCACGACGCCCCTGTCCTACCCGTGGCGCCGCTGGCTCTGAGAGGGTAGGGCAAGAGGTGGCCCCTACACCACAAGGGGCAGTGGGCGCGAGGCGCTCTGGCGACGGCATCCGGAAGACGGTGCGGCAAGGGCGAGCTCTTGCGGTACCGTCCTACGCCCGCCGCAGGCCCAGCACCTCGGCGTGCTGCCGCAGGGCCGCGCGGACGTGGAGGTCCCAGTACTCCCAGGTGTGGCCACCCGGGTATTCGGCGTAGTGGTGCGGGAAGCCGATCCCCTCCAGGTGGGCGTGGTAGGCCCGGTTCTCCGCGAGCAGGAAGTCGTCGAGGCCGCAATCGAAGCTCAGGCGCGGCAGGCTCGGGCGTGGCAGCGTCGTGAGCAACCGCGTCGCCACGGCGTAAACATCGTCCGCGGGGATCTCCGCCTCGGGGATGCCGCGCTGCCGCATCCGGTCAGCCCCGGCCAGCGAGCCGCTGTGGGCCCAGATGGAGGCGAAGAGGCCTGGGTGCTTGAGGCCAAGGCGCACGCACCCCCCACCCCCCATGGACAGGCCGCCGATGGCGGCCCGGCCGGGGCGCACGGGGAACGTGGCGGCCACGTGGGCGAGCAGGTCTCCGACCACGAAGTCCTCGTAGCGCTCCCGCGGGCCGGCGTTGCGCCACCACGACAGCCCGCCGTCGGGCAGCGCCACGATCAGCGGGTACGGGGCGACGTGGTCGGCGAGGCGGCTGCGTACCAGCCAGGCCGTGTGGTCGTCCGAGGCGCCGTGCAGTTGGCAGAGGACCGGGAAGGGCCCGGCCCCGTGGCGCCGCGGGTCCGGGAGGATCGCCGTGTAGGTGGTGTGGCGGCCGAGGCTGGGGCTGTGAAATTGGACGGTGGCGAGATTCAAGCGCGGACACCCCCGGTCGTGCCTTCGGCGCCGTCGGGGGTGTGCCTGCCGCAGGGGGGCAGGAACCGGACCCCGCCACCCGAAGAGCGTGGGCGGGGCCGCCCCCGGCCCCGGGGCGGAGGTACGCTCATGGCTGCCGCACAGGCCCGACATCGCCCGGAACTCACCTGGCTCGGACACGGAACCTTCCATCTGCGGACCGTCGGCGGGCGAAGCCTGCTGCTGGACGCCTGGGTGGGGAACAACCCCGCCTGTCCGGAGGCCTGGAAGGAGCGCGTGCGCGCCGGGTTGGATGCGGTGCTCATCTCACACGGCCACTTCGACCACATCCACGACGCTGTGGACCTCGCCCGGGCCGGCACGCCCAAGCTGGTCGCGATCTTCGAGACGGCCCACTGGCTGCAGGGCCAGGGCTGCCCGGACGTGCTCGGAATGAACAAGGGGGGAACCGTGACCGTAGCCCCCGGCGTACGGGCGAGCATGGTCCACGCCGAGCACAGCTGCGGGATCAGCGACGGGGACCGCATCGTCTATGGCGGCGAGGCCTGCGGCTACGTCCTGCACCTGGAGGATGGGCGCCGCCTCTACCACGCCGGGGACACGGCCGTCTTCGGGGACATGCGCCTCATCCAGGACCTGTGGCAGCCGGAGGTCGCGATTCTCCCGATCGGCGGGCTGTACACGATGGACCCGGACCAGGCCGCCTACGCCTGTGAACTCCTGGGCGTACGCACCGTCGTGCCCGGCCACTACGGCACCTTCCCCGCCCTGGAGGGCACCCCGGAGGCGCTACGCCACGCCCTGCGCGGCCGGGGCCTCTGGATCGAGGTCGTCTCGCCCGAACCCGGGGAGACGGTCGAGGTGTGATCGGACCCGTGGCGCGCAGGATGGCCCCGCTGGAGGCGCTCCCCGCCGATCTGAGCCCGCCCAGCGACCGGTACGTGCGCAGGTTCGCGGCGGAACGACTGTCTCGCCGCTAGGGTCTTGCGCTGCCCGTGGCCGCAGTTCGTGGCGGGCATGCACTCGATCCACCTGCTGCCCGTCGTCGCGGGGCTTTCTCGGGCCTTGCGCCTCGCCCTCCCAGGACGCCGGAACGCCCTGTGGGTGAGACCACGACGGGCGCCCGCTCGCCGCGGTGGAACCCTGAGCCAGGCCGCACTCGGCGGCCGCACTCGGCAGAAGGCCGTTGTCGTCCGTTGGCAAGGGGCGCGCGGCGGTGTGCCCGCCGCGCGCCCCTTCCTCAGCAAACTCTCAGGCGCCGAGCAGGGCGCCTCTCAGCCAGCGGCGGCATCCTGGGCAGGCAAAGGAGTGGTGCCCCATGCC
>DAHWHV010000620.1 GCA_027335545.1 Clostridia bacterium | reverse complement strand
CGGGGCCGCGGCGGGGATCGCGACCCGCGCGGCCGGCGACCACCTTCGTTGCGGCCTGCACGAGAGGAAGGCGAATCGTTGCCAACGAGAGCGGCACAGGCCACGATGTCCCCGGAGCGGTCGGAGGTGGACCTGTTCGCGCCGGTCCGGGAGTCGCTGCACGCCGTGGATGCATGCATCCGCCACGAACTCCGACACGACAGCCGGCTGGTGGGCGATTTGGCGACGCACCTCCTGGGCGGGGGCAAGCGGCTCCGCCCGGCCCTGGTCCTGCTGGCCGGGGGCGTGGTGGGCGCCGACCCGGAGCGGCTGGTTCCTGTGGCGGCCGCCTGCGAGATCATCCACATGGCGACGCTGGTGCACGACGACCTGATCGACGCCTCCGACCGCCGGCGCGGGGTGCCCACCGTGCACGCCAAGTGGGGTGTGCCCTCCTCCGTCCTCATCGGGGACCACCTCTTCGCCAAGGGCTTCTCGATCCTGGCCGAGTTCGGCGACCCGGTCGTGGTGCGTCTGATGTCAGGGGTCGTCTCCCGCACCTGTACCGGCGAGATCGAGGAGATTGCCTCCCAGTGGGACCTCGACGCCACCGTGGCGCAGTACCTCGCTCGCGTGCACGCCAAGACAGGGTTCTTCATCGCCGAATGCTGCCGGATGGGTGCGGTGGTCGGCGGGGCGGCGCCGGAGGTGCGGGAGGCCCTGGCCACCTATGGGCGGGAGGTGGGGGACTGCTTCCAGGTGGTGGACGACCTGTTGGACCTCACCGCGAGTCCGGCCGTGCTGGGCAAGCCCACCGGCTCCGACCTGCGCGCGGGCGTGTTCACGCTGGCGGTCCTGCAGACCCTGGGCGGCCCCTACGGAAAGGACCTGCGGCAACGCCTCTCCGAGCGGCCGCTTCGGGACGGGGACGTGGCCGAGATCGCCGCCCTGCTGCGGCGCAGCGGGGCGCTGGCGGAGGTGGCGGCCCTGGCGTTGACCATGGCGGGCCGCGCCCAAGGCGCCCTGGCGCTGCTGCCCGAATCCCCGCACCGCTTGGCGCTGGCGGCTCTGGCTCAAGAATTGACACATCGGGTGTCTTAGGGGGGGCGCCCGTGGCGGGAGGGACGCGTGGGCTCCACCGGCGGCGTGGGGCGGACCCGGCGCGCGGGCTGCCCGAGGTCGCCGTCAAACGCTTGCCGGTCTATCTGCGCGCCCTCGCCGACCTGCACGCCGGCGGGCAGGGCATCGTCTCGTCGGCGGAACTCGCCGCCCGCACGGGGCTGACCTCCGAGCAGATCCGCAAGGATCTGGCCATGCTGGGCGGGTTCGGCACCCGGGGCGTGGGATACCAGATCGACACCCTGGCCGCGTCCATTCGCGCCGTGCTCGGGCTGGACGACGAGGTGCCCGTCGCCTTGGTGGGGGTGGGCCACCTGGGCACGGCCCTGGCGCGTTACAATCAGAGTCGGCGCCAGCAGCCGCACATCGTCGTGGCCTTTGACGCGGACCCCGAGAAGGTGGGCCGGCTGGTCGGCGGGGCCGCGGTCCGCGGCATGGACGAACTCCCTCTGGTGATCGGCGCCCTCGGCGTCCGCTTGGCGATCATCGCCGTGCCCGCCCCCGTGGCCCAGGCGGTGGCCGATGCCCTGGCCCGCGCCGGCTGCGATGTGCTCCTGAACTTCGCCCCCGTCCGGCTGACCCTGCCCGCGGGCGTCCGGGTGCACAACGTGGATCTGGCGATGGAGCTGGAGGCGCTGGCCTACTACGTGCGCTCCCCCGCGGCCCCCTAGGCTCGGGCAGGGGCCCGCCCGGCGCGGCGCCCGCCCACGGGCGCGCCGGGAACCCCCGGGCGCCCGCCGCC
>DAHWHV010000610.1 GCA_027335545.1 Clostridia bacterium | reverse complement strand
CTCCCGAGGGGCCGCCGCATCCTCGGACATCGGCGCCCCCCGTCCCCGTTGGCCTGGGTCCAGCGGCGCCCGGCCGACCGCACCCGCCAGCGGCGGTCCGCAGCCGTGCGGCGCAGACGGCGCCCATTGTGCGGCCTGGCGGCGCCTGCGCGCAAGGGGCGGCGGCCCCCCAGCGCTGGGGCAGGAGTGGCCCGGGCAGGGTGGCGGAGGCCTGCGGCGCGTCGCGTCACGGCCCCTCGCGCACCGACCGCGGTCGTGCGTTGCCGAAACCCGGTCACACTCCCCCCGGGGCCCCGGGCGTGCCCAGCGCCGCATCCACGGCGGCCTCCACGGCCGCGCGGCCGAAGGCCGCGCCGGGGCGCAGGGCGGCGTGCAGGAAGAACTCGATCGTGCCCGCCCCACCACGGACGGGGGAGGCCGCGACCCCCAGAGCGCTCCAGCCCAGGGTCGTGCAGGCGTGGCGCAAACGCCAGAGGGCTTCCACGTATGGGGCCCGGCCGGGGATCACCCCCGTGCGGCGGGCCCCGGGGGCTTGCCCCTCCTCGACTTCGAAGAGGGGCTTGACCAGGCTGAGGACCTCCGCGCCGGCCGGGAGCCAGGGCGCGAGGATGGCCCAGGCCTCGGCCAGGGGCAGGTAGGAGAGATCCAGCGTCACCAGGGTCGGCGGCGGGGCGAGGGTGGCGGCCCCCACCTCGCTTAGGTTGGTCCGCTCCAGATCGATGACCCGCGGGTCCTGGTGGAGGCGGCCGAGGAGTTGGCCAAAGCCGGCATCGACGGCGTAGACGCGGGCGGCCCCATGCTGCAGCAGGCAGTCGGTGAACCCACCCGTGGAGGCCCCGCAGTCCAACGCCACCCTCCCCGCCACCGCGACGCCGAAGCGTGGCAGGGCGAAGGCGAGCTTCTCCCCGCCGCGGCTGGCGTAGGGACGGACCCGACGCAAGGCGACCGCCGCGCCCACGGGCACCGCCACCCCAGGCTTGTCCGCCCGGGCGCCGTCGAGCAGCACCTCGCCGCTGAGGCAGAGGGCCCGCGCTTGCCGCTCGGTGGCCGCCAGGCCTCGCTCCAGGAGCAACCGCCAGAGGGGTGCACGGGACACAGCCACGGGCCGACCCCCTTGGGGGCAAAGTGCAGTGGGAGGGCGTCCGGCGGGAACGCGCCGGCGCGGCCGCGGCCCGCCGGGCGTCCCGGCAACGCCGTCAGCGCGCAAGCGGGGGGCGCCGGGCCCGCCACCAGAGGACCCCCGCCCTCTCATAGCACCCATAACCTAACGCGGCGGCCCCGCCGAGGGCCAGCACGCCGCAAAGCAGCAGCAATGACCACTCCAGCATCCCGCTGAAGGACACGTGGCGGGCGAGGGACCCCGCCCCGGGCAGGGCCGCCAGCGCGTGCACCGCCCCGGAGTGGGCGGCCCAGGCCGGATTCCAAAACCAGAAGGTCAGGGTCCCGGCCAGGACGGCCTGCAGGAGCCGCGCCAGCAGATAGGGGCGGAGGCTGATCCCGGTGCCCTGCGACACGGCGGCGACCTGGGCCAGCACGGACAGGCCGCTCCAGGCGATGACGGCGTTGCAGAGCATCAGGCGCTGCAGGAGGGGCGCGGGCGCCACGCTCGCGGCCTTGGTCCCGATCGTGATCTCGAAGAATCCGCTCACCAGGGCGCTCGCCGCGCCGGCCCGGACACCGAGGGGACCGAGCACCCAGGCCAGGCCGGTGCTCACCCAGGCCACCAGGCCGATCCGGGTCAGCATGTCGATGACGACCGCGGAGAGGATGATGAAGCCGCCGACCAGCAGCAGCGTCTGGATGGAGTCGCGCACCGCATCGCCCATGATCTGCCCGAGCGGCCGCCCGTCCCGGTCCCGCGCCGCGACCAGGGCAGCCACCGCGGCCGGCAGCAGCCGCCCGCCACCGGGCGGCGCCGGATCCGGGCTGCGTTCCGCCCGCCGGTGGAAGCGCAGCACCAGCCCCGTGCCCAGGGCCGCGACGTAGTGGGCCCCCATGATCGCCGCCGCCAGTTCTGGGCGGCCGAACATCCCCACCGCCACCGCGCCCGCCATGAACAGGGGGTCCGCCGTGTTGCAGAACGACATCAGCCGTTCCGCCTCCGCGGGATGCAGCTGTCCCTCCCGACACAGCCGGGCCGTGAGCACCGCCCCGATGGGGTACCCAGAGGCGAGGCCCATGGCGACCACGAACGCGCCCACCCCTGGCACGTTGAAGAGGGGACGCATGAAGCGCTCCAGGAGGACCCCGAGGAAGTGCACCACACCTAGGGCCATGAGCACCTGCCCGGCGATGAAGAAGGGCAGGAGGGCCGGAAAGACCGTGAACCACCAGATATCCAGCCCCCGGCGCGCCGCATGGAAAGCGAGTTCCGGGTACAGGACCAACGCGAGCGTCACGGCCGTCGCCACGGCCGCCACGAGCAGCGTGGACGCGCGCTTCTGCACCCTTGCGCCTCCCACCCGGCCCCCGAGGGCCGTCTCACCGCGCCACAACCACGCCGCCGGGGCGGCCAGGGGCCCGCGCCTGGGACCGCCCCGTACGCGGGCCCGTGTCCCCAGCGATATGAGTGCCCCCCCGCGGCCATGCGGCGCGCCGGGGTGGCGCCCGCGGGGTCGGCGGCGGTACCGCCGGCACTGACGACGGCAAAGGCCGGCGATACTTGCAGGATGAGAATGTTTCCTGTTGAATGGTGTCGTAGATCTATCCGTAGGGGTGCGGGTCCGGATGGACCGCTGGGGGGGGTGGGGCGCCAAAGCGAAGGCCGACCGGATGACCCGAACAGATTTCGCCGACCGCTGCCGCCCCCAGGTCAGAGGCACCGCAGACGAGCCGAGAGGGTGTTTGGGAGGCAAGCCACCTCGTACAAGAGGGGGTTGCCACACTTGAAGAAGACCTTCCAGGTCGCCGTCGTCCTCCTTGGCGTGATCGCCATGGCCCTGACCGCCGGCGCGGGTCTCGGGTGGCCCTGGACCTAGGGTGGGAATCGGTCGGCCGCATTGTGGCGCAGTCCCTGGAGGACCGGGCGAAGGAGCGCGGCGTCATGCGTGCATGGAGCAGGAGGCTCGTCCTGGGCGCCCTCGTCGGCGCCACCGGCGTGGTCACCGCCTATGGGCTGCGGGCCGCGCTCCTGATCGCCCTGCGTGGCCCGGGTCCGGCCCTGCTGGTCCTGGCCCTCGGCGCCTTCTGCGTCCTGGCCTGGCTCCTGCGCTTCTCAGCGGGCAGCACCGAGTTGACGGTCTCGGCCTTGGTCGTCTACCTCAGCATCGCCCTCCTCGGCACCCTCGCGGCGATCGGCGTGGACTTCCTCGGCATCCTGGCCGTGGCCGTGTCGCTGCACTCCCTCCCCTGGCGGCGCAGGTTCAGCCCCTTGGCGATCAACGCCGGCGTGCACGCTGGTGCCGCCTTGGCGGCCGGCGCCGTCTTCTATGCCATTGTGGGTCCCACGCACGCCCCGGTGCTGGCCACTCGGGTGGTGCTCGCCTACCTGTGCATGTCCGCAGTCCATTCCCTCGTCAACCACGCCCTGCTCGCCCTG
>DAHWHV010000604.1 GCA_027335545.1 Clostridia bacterium | reverse complement strand
GCCGCCGGCCGGGCCGGCTTCCTGGCGCAAGGCCGCCAGGCCCCGCGCCAGCAGACTACGGAGGATCGGCAGGTCCGCCGGCTCGCCCGGCCCCAGGCGCTCCAACCCGACGGCCGCACCCAGCGCGGCGTCGCGCAGGGCGGCCTGGCCGGAGCGGTCCAGCAGCCACGCCTGGCGCCGCAGGCGAGAGGCCAATAGGACGCGCGCCGGCGGCGGGCAGAGTTGCCGGAGCAGGGCAGGGTAGCGGCCCGGTCCCGGCACGGCCGTCTCGCGCAGCAGCGGCTCGACGGGGGCGAGTTCCTCCGCCGAGAAGCGCCACCCGTCGCAGAACGGGCTGGCGAGGAGGGCGGCGACGCCTGCGCTGCTTGGCGCCGGCGCCTCGCCGGCGAGGCAGGGGGGCTCGGGCGCCTCCAGCGGCGGAGTGGGGCGGAGGTCATCGAAGAAGTACGGTTCCCACAGGCTGAAGACCGGCGGTGGCAGCCGCCGCGCCGCGAGCGTGCGCGCCGCGGCCCACTGCACCAGCGCGCGAGCCTCGGCCAGCGAGCAGGCGACCAAGGGGCAGTCTCGGTCGCGGAAGAGGCGCAGCATCTCCTCGGCCTGGTCGCTGGGGAGGCGCATCAGGCCGTACGCATCACCGATCCCGGCCGCGTCGCTCAAGAAGACCTGGACGCAGAGCCGGACCTCCTCGTCCCAGCGGCGGAAGAGCGTCACCGCCTGGCCGCCGCTCCCATCAATCGCCGTGACGAGGGCTCGCTCAAACGGCAGCAAGGGGCCGGTGACCTGTGCTGGTGCGGAGCGCCGCGTCCCGGGCCGACCCGGCGCCGGGCGCCGCGTCCCGGGTCGGCCCGGACGCGGCGTCACCCCGGGGGGCTGGGGGGAGGCTGCGGGCGGCTGGGCCGTCCGGGGGAGCGCCTCCATCCCGAGGCGCCGAAGGGCGACGGTTGCGGCGGCCCGCGTTTCCGGGGCGGCCCCCAGCCTCTCCAGGCGGTCCAGGGCGGCCATGGCGCCGCGATCGCGTAGCGCGAGCACCTCCTCGGCCGCGAGGCGACAGGTGGCGGCGTCCGGGGCCGCCAGCAGGGCGCGCAGCAGCCAGGCGACCGCGCCCCCCCCCTCCTCCGCCAGACGGGAGAGGAGTACCACCCGCTCGGAGGCGGGGACCGCCAGCAGGTAGCCCAGGGCTTCGGCGAAGCACTCCCCGTCCGGGACGGGCAGGCCGCAGCCCATGGCGACCAAGGCGCCGAGCGCCGCGGCGGGGTCGCGCAGGGTGCGCCAGAAGGCGGCGCGCGCCCGTGGCTCCGTGCGCTCGGGCCACCCCGCCCGGCGGCGGGCCTCCATGCGCAAGAGGTCGGAGATGTTGCGGTTTCCGGCGACCTGCCGCATCCAGACCCCGGCCCGCGCGCCACCGAGCCCGGAGAGGATGTCGAAATAGAGGCCGGGCACGCGCACGAGCCCAGACTCCATCCGCCGCAGCAGCAGGCGCTGCGTCTCGCTCCGGTTGCTCCAAAGGACGGCGGTCCAGCGCGGGATCTCCTCGGCTCGCCCCGCCAGCACGAGTTCCTCCAGCGCCGTGAGCGCCCGCTCCACCTGGGCCGGTGAGGCCGCGCGTCCGGCCCCTCTTCCGAGCTCTTTCCCCGGGCCGCCTTCCGGTGTCCGCCCGCCAGCGCCCCCGGGGCGCTTCCCCGCCAACCGGTCACCCCCCGGATTCCCCTGCCCGCATCGGGCGTCGGCACCACGTACTATGCCGCCGGGTCGCCCCTCGCTGCACGCGACAACGTCGGCCATGGCCGAAAGCGCTTGCTTCCGGGGTCGTGGCGGAGGTTCCTGCCGCAGGGGCGTTCTGGTCGCGGTCCAGGGCGTCACCGGGCGGACCAAGCGAGTCCCGTGGCGCGTCCCGTCAGCGGGTGTCCCGCCAGGCGTGGCGACGGGGCCCGTCCCAGCCCGGCAACCTGCGCCCGTCCTGGCTGGGCGCCAGACGGTCGCCGCCGGAGGCCACCGGGACGGGACTCCGCGCGCGTGGGTCGGCGGCCCCGCGCCCGTCGCGGAACTGCTCCACCATCTGCGCCCGCCGTCGCGGGACGGGGGCAACCCCGGCTGGGGGTCGGGAGGCCCCGGGCCTGCGGGCGCCGTACCTTCCACCCCGGGGGGCGGAGGGGTGGCCAGGCCGAGCTGGGAGCAGTACTTCCTACGCATGGCGGAATTGGCGGCCAGTCGCAGTACCTGTCTGCGGCGTCAGGTCGGGGCCGTGCTCGTGCGCGACCACCGCGTGATCGCCACCGGCTACAATGGAAGCCTGAGGGGCCAACCACACTGCGCCGATGCCGGCTGCCTGATGGTCGGGGGGCACTGCAAGCGCACCGTGCACGCCGAGTTGAACGCGTTGCTGCAGTGCGCCCTGCATGGTGTGCGCAGCGCCGGGGCCTCCCTCTACACGACCTCCTTCCCGTGCCTGGATTGCGCCAAGGCGATGGTGCAGGCCGGGATCGCGGCGGTGTACTACCGCGACCCATACGCGGACGGCCACACCCGGGGTGTGCTGCATGAGGCCGGAGTGGCGTTGCGGCAGATGGAGCCGGACTGACGGGCCGCGGGGGGGCGGAGGCGCCGAGGCGGGGCTCCTGCGCATCTCGGAGGCGGGGGGGATGGGGCGGTGGCGATCCGCGCGGTGGGGGGGATGACCCCCCAGGTGGACGCAGGCGCGTGGGTGGCGGACTCCGCGGAGGTCGACGGCGATGTGGGAGTGGGGCCGGAGACCGGCATCTGGTACATGGCGGTGCTGCGGGGCGACATCGCGCCGATCCGGATCGGCGCCCGATCCAACATCCAGGACGGCAGCATCTTGCACACCGATGTCGAGCGCCCCTGCCTCATCGGGCGGGAGGTCACGGTGGGGCATGGGGCCGTGCTGCACGGCTGCGCGGTCGGCGATGGGGCCCTGATCGGGATGCGGGCCACGATCCTCTCGGGGGCCAGCGTCGGCCCGGGCGCCCTGGTGGCGGCCGGCGCCGTGGTGGGTGAGGGGCAGGTGATCCCCGCGGGGACCGTGGCCATGGGGGTGCCGGCGCGCGTGGTCCGTCCCGTGCGCCCTGGGGAGGCGGAGCGCATCCGACGAGGGGTGGAGCACTACATCACCCTGGCCGGGCTGCATCGCGCCGCCGCGGAGGCGCCGGCCCGGCCCGGTTGAGGGGTGCCGGCGGCGCCCCTGTCACAGGCCTTCGCGCCCGCTCACCCGGGCGGCGTCCCGTTCGGGGGGGCGCACGGGCCGGAGCGTGAGGGCCTGCAACGGCGCGGCGCGCAGCAGCCGGTAGAGCGCGGCGCGCCGCAGGCTGAGCGGGTCCGCCCGAATGCCGGAGACGCGTGCGAGGCGCCGGAAGCAGCGGTCGACGTCCCGGGCCGTCAGGGCCCTTTGTCCGCGCCCGCAGAACAGGGTGGCGGCGTGGCGGGGCCGTTCCAGACTGACGTAGGTCTGGAGGGTGCGGGTCACCTCCAGGGGCAGACTGGCGCCGCCGCCGCTGGGCCAGGCCAGCGTACCGGCCGGCAGGTCGACATCCGCGGCACGCAGGCCGGTCACCTGGCGCACGGTTGCGCCGAAGTGCCAGAAGAGGCTGAGGATGGCCCGGTCCCGACAGGGGAAGGCGGAGTGGCCGGCGGCCGCCAGGAGCACCCGCCACTCCCGTTCGCCGAGTGGGGGGGCGTCCTCGCCCCGCCCCGCGTCGTCCCGGACCTCGTCGTTGTCGTGGTGCTCGTCCATCCGCGGGCCCTCCTTAAGAACAGTGGGCCGTTTCAGTGGGCCGTTTTGGCGGGCCGCGTCTTGCGCGGTCGTGCTCGCGGGCGCCGTCTCGCCGCGTTGCCTCCGGGCCCGCCCGGGCGGCGTGGTCAGCCCGGCCCGGTGCCCCCCCGGCCCTCCGCGCCCGGGCCCGCCTCCCCTGGATTGGAGGCCCGTCGCCCCTCCGGCTCGGTCGCCCCGGCGCTCATGCTCGGGGGTGCGGCCGAGGCGGGCTCTGGCTGCGGGTCCTCCTGGACGGTCAGGGTGCCCTGTCCGTCCAGGACGGCCACCAGGACCTGTCGGGGGTCGTCGCCGTGGCCCTGGCGGCGGAGTTCCGTCGCCAACCACTCCCGGTCCCTGCCGGCGCGCCGCAGGGCCTCTTCGTCGACATGGCCGTCCAGGATGACGGTCGCCGGCGGTGAGGCCTGCGGGAGGGTGGTGGCGGGGTCCGCCTGGGTGACCCCGAGGCTCTTGAGGTCGTCGGCCGTCAGGGGGCGGGCGCCGGCGCGCGGGAAGAGGGAGAGTTTGCCGGTGGGTTCCAGCACGGCGAACTCCACATCGGCCAGGTTGGCCACGTTCTTGGTCCGCATCTCGGCCATCAGGTCGCCCAGGCTGTAGCGCAGCTTGCGCAGGGCCTGCGGGTTGACCTGGCCATGGGCCACAAGCACCGAGGGCTCGCCGGTGACCGCGGCGCGCACCCGCGTGTCCTTGAGGCTCAGGTAGGCCAGGACCCACTCCAGGATGCCCAGGACGAGCACCGGGGCCACCCCCACCGCCAGGGGGATTTGGCCGTCGGCGATCGAAACAATGGAGGCCTCCGAGATCATGATGAAGCCGACGAGGTCGATCGGCGTGAGGCTGCCCACCTCGCGCTTGCCGGTGACGCGGAGCAGCACCAGGAGCAGGACATAGAACAAAAGGGTCTTCCAGACGACCTCGATCAGTTGATGCTGCACCGTGGCCCCCCCGCCAACGCCGGGCGGCTGCGCCCCGGCGCCCGCAGGGTAGTATGGCCGGTGGGACCGGGCTGGGCGTGCCGCGGGCAGGAGGAAAACCTGGGTACCGCCGAATGCCTGCCACCGCCCGCGCCGGAACGCCGCAGGGAGAGGGACGGCCCAGCCCATGGAGCTCAGGGTGGTCTTCCACCGGACCGGGAGCCGGGACTTCGCGCATGCCCTCGAATTGGCGCGGCGTGAGCCCGGGTTCCGGGAAACGGCGGTCCCCGCCGAATTCAGCGTCGCGTTCACCCAGGACCGGTTGGAGGCCTTCGATGAACTCGTCGGCCTCGTCGGCCGCTGGGCGAAAACGCGCATCTCGCTGAACGGCCAGTTGGTGGAGCGCGCACGGCTGGACCACCTGCTGGGCTGCTATCGGCGGCGGCTGCAGGCGCCGGACCGCCAGGCGCACTGCGCCGGCCGGGCGGTGCTGGAGACCGGCGTCGGGCCCGCGCGGCAACTCTTCCCCTGCCGCCTGATTCCCATCAGTGAGGCCAACGACGGCGGATGGTTCCAGTACGGCCGGCTGACCGCCGACGGCGTCTTCCTCGTCGACAAGGGGCAGCTCCGCCGCTCCGTGGCGGACGCGCTCGACCGGTCGCTCGCGGCGCACTGCCCCGCGTTGTTTCCGGCCGACGTGGACGCCGTGATCGACCGTCTGCCCAGCCGCATCGATCCCAGCCGCGACCCGCTCTGGTCGTATCGAGAGGGGTGGCGGGAGGGCCGCTTTGAGCGCATCGGCGTGGAGAAGCGGGGGGTCACGCGGGCCGGCGCGGCCCCGCTGCCCATGGCGGCCCCGTCCGCCGCCGGCGGCGGACCGTCCTGCGGGCGGCAGGCGGCCGGGGCCCGAGG
>DAHWHV010000600.1 GCA_027335545.1 Clostridia bacterium | reverse complement strand
GGGGGCGATGCGCGCCGGGGGCCTGCGCCCCGGCGGGGGGCTCGGCCCCCCCGGTTGCGGCCGCCAGTTCCCTGGCCGTCGCCTCCCGGCGCGTCCTCGCTTCGTTCGGCCGCCCTCCAGTGGGCCCCGCGGGTTCAGGGGCTGGCGGGCGTCCGCTACAGCCGGTGGGCCACGGGGCCTGGCTGGGTGCGGGGGACGAGGGGGACGAGGCGCCCGCGTCTGCCTGTCTCCGTTTTCCGCGTCGCGCCGCGGTGCCCCCGGCCCGACGCGCCCCCCCGGAACAGCGCGGCCAGCGACGACGCGGCCGGGCAGCAGGCGCTCCAGAACACCATGCCCGCAGGGAGCAGTGATGGGCCGCAGGCGGGTCACGCCCAGCGGCCCCGTCGCCCGGTCAGGTTCCAGCGTGCACCCCTTGTCCTACGGCTGCTTCCCACCCCGCCCGCGCCGCGCATCGCTCCCGGCGCCCAGGGACCGGGCGCCGGGCACCGAGCGGGTACCGCCCATGGCTCGGGCACGCGTAGGCTCTCCGCGCCGCCGGTCACGGGAGCCCGTGCGGCCGGGGGGCGCGCCAACACCGGGACGCCGCCGAGTTGCCGCCCCCCCAAGAGGCCGGAGCGGTCCTGACCTTCCTTGACTTTCTACCGGCCGCTGCCTATCCTTGGGAAGGTGGGGGCGGCGGGGACGCCGGGGCGCTGAGGCAGCCCGGGCGTCCAGCAATACCGCCCCGGGCTGTGGCCGGTCCGCAGCGAGTTGTCCGATGCGGGGTGGGTCTCGCCAAGCCGCCTGGGCCCTGGGCCTCGGGGATCGGGAAGACTGAAGCAGCGGGGGGAAGCGGCGTGAATCTGCAGCGGTTTACGGAGAAGGCGCAAGAGGCGGTGCTCGGCGCCCAGCGGGCGGCCGAGGAGCGGGGCAACCCTGAACTGCTCCCCGAGCACCTGCTCTGGGCGTTGCTGGAGGACGCCGAGGGCGTGCCGGCCGCCGTCCTCGGGCAGGTGGGGGCCGGCGTGGCCGACCTGCGCTCCAAGGTCGACAGGGCCCTGGGGGCCCTGCCGCGGCAGAGCGGCGGGGGCGTCCAGACGGGCCTCGCCGCGCGCACCCGCCGCGTGCTGGAGGCGGCGGAGGCCGAGGCCCAGAAGATGCACGACGAGTTCGTCTCTACGGAGCACCTGCTGCTGGCCCTGGCCGCGGGGCCCGATGCCGGGGAGGCGGCGCGGCTGCTGGGCGCCGGCGGCGCCGGGCGCGACCGGCTGCTGGCGGCCTTAGAGAAGGTACGCGGCGGGCAGCGCGTGACCGGCCCGAACCCGGAGTCGACCTACCAGGCCCTGGACAAGTACGGCCGGGACCTGACCGATCTGGCCCGGCGCGGCAAACTCGACCCGGGGATCGGCCGGGACGAGGAGATCCGCCGCTGCGTCGAGGTCCTCTCCCGCCGCACCAAGAACAACCCCGTCCTGATCGGCGAGCCGGGCGTGGGCAAGACGGCGATCGTCGAAGGGCTCGCCCAACGCATCATCCGCGGAGACGTGCCGGAGGGGCTGAAGGAGCGCCGGGTGGTCGCCCTGGACATGGGCGCGCTGGTCGCGGGCGCCAAGTACCGGGGGGAGTTCGAGGAGCGCCTCAAGGCCGTGCTCAAGGAGATCGAGCGCTCCGCCGGCCAGGTGATCCTCTTCATCGACGAACTGCACACGGTCGTCGGTGCGGGGGCCGCCGAGGGGGCCATGGACGCCTCCAACATGCTCAAGCCGATGTTGGCCCGCGGCGAACTCCACATGCTCGGCGCCACGACCCAGAACGAGTACCGCAAGCACATCGAGAAGGACGCGGCGCTGGAGCGGCGCGTCCAGCCGGGGTTCGTCGGCGAGCCCGGGGTGGAGGACACGATCAGCATCCTGCGCGGACTGCGCGAGCGCTACGAGTTGCACCACGGGGTCCGCATCCGCGACTCGGCCCTGGTCGCGGCAGCTACCCTCAGCCACCGCTACATCACCGACCGCTTCCTGCCGGACAAGGCGATCGACCTGGTCGACGAGGCGGCGGCGCGCCTGCGCACGGAGATCGACTCCGTCCCCACGGGACTGGATGCGGTGCAGCGGCACGTCACCCAGCTGGAGATCGAGCGCCAGGCCCTCCAGAAGGAGACGGACGCGGCCTCGCGGGAGCGCCTGCAGCGGCTGGAGGGGGAGTTGACGGCGGCCCGGGCCGAGGCCGATCGCCTGCGGGCCCAGTGGGAGCGCGAGAAGCAGGCCCTGGCCAAGGCCACGGAACTGCAGGGGAAGATCGAGGCCCTGCGGCTGGAGGCGGAGCGGGCGGAGCGGGCCCTGGATTACGGGCGGGTGGCGGAGTTGCGCCACGGGCAACTCCCGGTCCTGGAGCGTCAACTGCAGGAGGCCCAGGCGGAGGCGGGCCGCGCCGAGGGGGACGGCGCGGTGCCGGGGGGCGGGGGTGCCGCGGATGGGGGAGAGGCCGCGCCACGCCGGACCCGGCTCCTGAAGGACTCCGTCGACGGCGACGACATCGCCGCCGTGGTGGCGCGCTGGACGGGCATCCCGGTGAGCCGGCTCCTGGAGGGGGAGGTGCAGAAGCTCCTGCGCATGGAGTCCGAGCTGGCCCGCCGCGTCGTGGGTCAGGAGGAGGCCGTGGCCGCCGTGGCGCAGGCCGTGCGGCGGGCGCGGGCCGGGCTGCAGGACCCCGCCCGTCCGCTTGGCAGCTTCATCTTCCTCGGACCCACCGGCGTCGGCAAGACGGAACTGGCGCGGGCCCTGGCGGAGTTCCTGTTCGACGACGAGCGGGCCATGGTGCGCATCGATATGTCCGAATACATGGAGAAGCACGCCGTGGCCCGCCTGATCGGGGCGCCGCCTGGCTACGTGGGGTATGACGAGGGGGGGCAGCTCACCGAGGCCGTGCGGCGGCGTCCCTACAGCGTGGTCCTCTTCGACGAGATCGAGAAGGCGCACGCGGATGTCTTCCACGTCCTGCTCCAGGTGCTCGACGACGGGCGGCTCACCGACGGCCAGGGGCGCACCGTCGATTTCCGCAACACGGTGCTGATCATGACCAGCAACCTCGGGAGCCAGTGGATCGCCCAGCGGCGGGCCGAGGGCGGCGGGGGCACGGGGGACGAGGCGGCCTTGCGGGAGCGGGTCCTGGAGGCCCTGCGGGCCCACTTCCGCCCGGAGTTCCTCAACCGCGTCGACGAAATCCTGATCTTCCACGCCCTGGGGGACCCGGAGCTGCGCCGCATCGTCCGCCTGCAACTGGAGCGGGCGCAGGGCCTGCTGCGGTCTCGCGGCTTGGAACTGCGTCTGACGCCGGCCGCGGAGGCGGTCCTCGCGCAGGCCGGCCACGACCCGGCCTACGGGGCGCGGCCGCTGAAGCGGGCGGTGCAGCAGTTGTTGCTCAATCCCCTCGCCATGCGGGTCCTGGCCGGGGACTTCCGCGAGGGGGCGCGGATCGTCGGCGACGCCGCGGGGGGCCAGGTCGTCTTCCGGCAGGACGGGGCCGCGGCCGAACGGGACGGGGTGCCGAGCACGGCTGGCGGCCCATCGGCGCGCGGCGGTGCGTAAGCGAGCCCCATCCGGCCTGGGGCTGCGTGGGTCGGGGCGGGGCACCCGCGGCGCCCGCGCCGGGTGCCCCCGCCCCACGGAGGCTCAGGCCGGCAGCAGCGTGCCGGGGTAGCCGGCGTCACCGAGGGCCCCGAGGATGCGCTCGGCACTGGTGCCGCCCTCCTCGAAGCGCACGGTCGCCTGTTTGTCGGCCAGCCGGACGTCGACATCGAGAACCCCGGACTGCGCGGTGATGGCCTTCTTCACGGAGGCCACACAGTGCCCTCAGGTCATGTCCGGGATCGACACCGTCACCTGCTTCTGCACGGGTTCCACCCCCTCGTCGGGATCGGGACCTGCGGCGGAGCACCGCTCGCCTGCGGCGAGCTTCGCTCTGCGGCGGAGCACCGCTCGCCTGCGGCGGAGCACCGCTCGCCTGCGGCGAGCTTCGCTCCGCGGCGAGCTTCGCTCCGCGGCGAGCTTCGCTCCGCGGCGAGCTTCGCTCCGCGGCGAGCTTCGCTCCGCGGCGAGCTTCGCTCCGCGGCTCCGCC
>DAHWHV010000171.1 GCA_027335545.1 Clostridia bacterium | reverse complement strand
CGCGCCCCGCCGCCGGGGCGGACCCACGGGTCGTGGCGTTGCGCCCGGCGGGCGCCCGGCGTCTGGAGATGGTTGTGGCCCACTTCGAGGCGGACGCGGCGGCGCCCGGTCTTCCCGGGGTCGAGGGCGGGTGATGGCAGTGGAGGATGCGCGCCAGCCGGACCCGGCCCTCGTGGCCCCAGGGGACACACGCCTGCCCGGGCATGTGGCGATCATCATGGACGGCAACCGGCGTTGGGCACGCCTGCACGGGTGTTCGGACCACGCCGGCCATCGCGCTGGCGTTGAGAAGCTGCGCGTCGCGGTGCGCACCTGTTCGGACCTCGGGATCAAGTACCTCACCTGCTACGCCTTCTCCACCGAAAACTGGAAGCGCAGCCCACACGAGGTCGAGGGCCTCTGGAGCCTGGCCATCGAGTTCCTGCGCACCGAACTGCCCGAACTGGTGGCGCGCGGGGTGCGCGTGCGGGTCATCGGCGAACGCCGCGGGCTGCCGCCGTTGGTGCGGCAGGCCGTGGGCACGGCCGAGCGCGCGACCAGCCGCAGCCGCGGCTTGGTCCTGACGATCGCCCTCAACTACGGATCCCGCCACGAGCTGGTGGCTGCGGCGCAACGGCTCTGCATCGAGGTCGCAGCAGGTCGGTTGCGCCCGGAGGACATCGACGAAGCGGCGTTGGAGGCGCACCTGACGACAGCCGGTCTGCCGGATCCCGACCTGCTCATCCGCACGGGCGGGGAGTTGCGGGTCAGCAACTTCCTGCTCTGGCAGATCGCCTACAGCGAACTCTGGGTGACACCCCTGTGTTGGCCGGACTTCGGGCGCGAGGACCTGTTGACGGCGTTCGCGGACTACGCCCGCCGCGATCGCCGCTTCGGCGGTTCCGGGGCCGGCGCATGAGGGACGGACCGGCCCTCCGCATGGGGCCGACGACGGGGAGCGTCCGGGGTACGGCCCTAGCCCGGCGGCTGGCGACTATGCTCTGGGGCGTTCCCCTGGTGCTGGTCTGTCTCTGGCTCGGGGGGTGGTGGCTGACCCTCGCCGCCGCGGTCCTCTGTGCGTCCGCTCTGGCCGAGTTCTGGCCCCTGGGCCGGCCGCTCGGCGTGCACACGGGCCTGCGCTGGGAGGTCCTGGCCGCCGCCGCCCTGCTCCTGGTGGGGGCGACCCTGGGACCGACCACGTTCAGCCTGGCCCTCACCGCCTCGCTGCTGCTGGTCCTGGTGGCGGGCGTGGTGCGCGCCGCGGCGACGCCTGGGGGCCCCGCCCTGCGCGAGCAGCTGGGGGCGACCGTCTGGGCTATGGCCGCCATCATCTACATACCCTGGCTGCTGGGACACCTCCTGCTGCTGCGGGCCTCCGGACCGGACGGCCACGGCTGGAGCCTGGCCCTGTTCACGGTGGTGGCCGTGTGGGTGGGGGACGTCGGGGCCTACGTCGCCGGCGGCTGGTTGGGGCGTCACCGCCTGGCCGCCGCGGTGAGTCCCGGCAAGAGCGTGGAGGGGGCCGTCGCGGCGGTGGTGCTGGGGGCGGCCGCCGGGGTCGCCCTGGCCGGAACCGTCGGTCAGCCCGCCGAGGTCGCCGGCCTGGTGGGGGCCGTGCTGGCGGCCACGGGCATGGCAGGTGACCTCTGGGAGTCCCTCCTGAAGCGTTCGGCCGAGGTAAAGGATTCGGGGGGAGGGGTACCCGGGCACGGGGGCGTGCTCGACCGCTTCGACAGCCTGCTGCTGGGGGCGCCCGTCGCCTACTGGCTGCTGGAACGGGTCCCCTGGACCGTCCTGTTGCGTCTCCT
The DNA here is from genome assembly GCA_027335545.1 of Clostridia bacterium. Next base: position 1,414 of record DAHWHV010000171.1, on the reverse strand, counting down.
GCACCTGACTGGGTGAGGCGCCCCACCGCCGGCAGGGAGACGGGCGGGCGCGGCCGGGCCGGAGGGGCGTGGCGCATGCGCATCTCCCGTCTCCAGGGGCAGTTGCTGTCGCTGGTCCTGCTGCTCGCGGCGGTCTGGGTGTTCGCCCAGGCCTGGGCGCTGCTCTGGGGCCTGCTCTGGCCGTTCCTGGCGGGATTGCTGGGTGCCCTGCTGTTGGAGCGGCCCGTGCGTTGGCTGCAGTCCCGCGGGATGCCGCGCGCGGCCGCCGGGGCCGTCTGCCTGGCGGCGGGCGTGGCGTTGACGGCCGCCCTCACCGTCTGGGTCGGCGCCGTGGCCTGGGGGGAGGTCGCGCGGCTCGGACGCCACCTGCCCCAGATCCTGACCGGGTTGGCCCACACGCTCGATCGGGCGGGGCGCGGCGCGGGACGGGCACAGGCGGCCCTGCCCCCCAGCCTGCGCTCGCTCGTGGCCGCCGAGGCCCTGCGCGCGTCGGCGGCCCTGCAGCCACTGCTGCGCCAACTCGGCCTAGCCCTCCAGCGCGCCGTCACCGGCGTGCCGGAAACGCTCTTCGCCTGCTTTGTGGCCTTCGCGACGGCCTACTTCAGCTGCCGCGACCGCGCCCGCCTGGCCGCGGCCCTGGGGCGGCGCATGCCGCCGCGCGCGGCCCCTTACGTGCACGTCCTGGCCGAAACGCTGCGCCGCACGGTCTGGGGCATGCTGCGGGCGCAACTCCTGCTGTCGGTGGCGACCTTCGGCGTGAGCCTGCTCGGCCTGCTGGCCATCGGGGCGCCCTACGTGCTGCTGGCCTCCGCCGCGGCGGCGCTCTTCGATTTCCTGCCGATCCTCGGTCCGGCGCTGCTCTACGGCCCGTGGGCCGCGGGCCTGGCCCTGGCCCACCTGCCGGCGGCGGCGCTCGCCATGTGCGGGGTGTTGGCGGCCGTCGGCGTGGCCCGCTGGTGCCTCACCCCGCACCTGCTGGGCAGCCAGGTCGGGTTGCACCCGTTCGTCGCGCTCGCGGCGATGTACGTCGGCGCCAAGCTGGCGGGCCTCTGGGGCCTGCTGCTGGGTCCGACCGCGGCGGTGCTGGCCCAGGCGTTGCTGTCCCTGCCCGCCGCCCCGGCCGCCCAGCCGCCCCGACCGCTGCACCCCACGGCCCCCGGCCCAGCGGGCCCGCCGCCCCCCTGAGGCCGGACGGGGCCCCCCCCTGCCGCGCCACAGCAGGGGGGGTGCCCCGTCCGGGATGTCCCGTCCCGGAGCGGCTCCCGCGGCGGGCGGCGCGGTGCGACGCGCCAGTGGGGCCTGGGCTGCCCGGCCCGCGGGGGGATGCGGCGAAGCGATCATGGTAACATGGCGTGGGGCGCCCCCGCCCGGGGCAGTCGCCCGCCCGGGGCAGTCGCCCCGACGGAGCCCTGTG
>DAHWHV010000581.1 GCA_027335545.1 Clostridia bacterium | reverse complement strand
GGGCGGGCGGCAGCCTCCCGGCAGCGTAGGCGCGGCCATGGCCTGCTTCCTCCCCGTGCTTTGCCCCCGCGGATGGAAAGCGGATGGAAAGCCGTGGCTTCGACGGGTGGCTCCTTCGACCGCGCTGGCTTGGACCGCTGGCTTGGACCACTTCGTTTGAGGCCTTCGTTTGAAGGCTTCGCGTGAAGGCTTCATTTGAAGACTTCGTGCGTGAAGGCCCTGGTGACGGCTTCTGTGACGGCTTGTCTTGCTGTTTGTTTGACAGATAGCTTTCTCTTGTGTGACAGATAGCTTTCTACAGATAGCTTCCTATGGATGGAGGGATCTCCCGCGCCGCCCTACCACGAGCCCATCCGCCACCCCGGCAACGAGGCCCTGCATTTCGCCCTGGAACTCTCCGCGTTGGGGGTCGCCCGCGGGCACCCCATGCACGTGCACGCGGAGGGGCTGCGCGGGACCGGGAAGACGACGGGCATTCGCGCGGCCGCCCGTCTCCTGCCGTCGATCCTGCGGATCGCCGGCTGCGTCTACAACTGCGACCCGGCGCACCCCCACTGCCCTTTGCACCGGGGACTCAGCCCGGCCGAGGTCGTCCGGCTGGGCACCGAGTCCGTGCCCGCCCCGTTTCTGGAGATCTCCCCCTCCGCCAAGATCGGGACCGTGGTCGGGGCCATCGACCTAGCCCGGCTGACGGACGCCGCGGGCCCAGCCGCGGCCCTCCTGCCCGGCACCCTGGCGCGCGCCCATCGCGGCGTCGTCTTCGTGGATGAGGTGAACCGGCTGGCCGACACGGCCCCGGAGTTGGCGGACGCCCTCCTGGACGTGATGGGCACCAAGCCCGGCCGGCTCCAGATCGAGGAGACGGGCCTAGCCCCGGTGGTCCTCAGCTGCCGCGTCAGCGTGTGGGCGGCCAGCAATCCCGACGAGGAGCCTGGCCCGCTGGCGGACATCCGCCGGCAGTTGGCCGACCGCTTCGACCTCGGGGTGGCCATGCGCCGGCCGACCGAAACGGAGACCGTCCTGGCCGTCCTGCGGCGGGCGGACCTGGGGCGGGAGGGGGACGGACCGGGCGCGACCGGGCCGGGAGAGGTCGCCGGCGAGGCCGTGGGCGGGGTCGGAGCGGAGGGGGCCGCCTCGCCGATCCCCGAGGGCAGCCCCCGCCTGCGGCTGGAGTTGCAGGCGCGCGGCGGGCAGGCGGCCCCCCGCTTCCCGCCCGAGTTGCGGGGGCTCCTGGCGCGCATCTACTGCGAGTGCCAGGTGGAGAGCCTCCGCGCCGTGGAGGCCTGGCAGGCGGCGGCGAGCCTGTCCGCCCTGCGGTCCGGGCGACCGGAGGTCGCGCTGGGGGATGTGCAGCGGACGGCGCCGCTCGCCCTGCGCCACCGCCTGGACGCCGAGGAGTTGGCGCGCGTGCTCGCCCGGCTCGAGAGGGGGCCGGCTTCGGGTCCTGAGGCGGGCGGACACGGGGCGGCGCTGGCCGGGGCCGCGCCGGCGCTGTCCCGCGAGGCGGGTCGCCAGGCGCCCGGGGCGGACGTCCCCCCTGCAGCGTCAGAGGCGCCGCGGCCGTGGTGGCGTCGGCGCGGGCGGACCACCCCTGCCCCGGCGCCAGAGATCGGTCGGGGGGAGCAGCGGGGGGGCGCCGATCGGCAGCCGCGGTTGGCCGACCCCTGCACCCTGCCGGTGATCACGCCGGGTCAACGCGCCCGCTTCCTGTCGGACCTGCCACCGGGGGAGTGGGTCACGCCCTCGACGCCCCGCGGGGGCGGGCCGCCATGACCCCCTCGCTCGGTGCCCTGCTCGAAGCCGGTGTGCGTCTCGGGGAGTCGACGGTGGCCAGCACCCGCGTCCACCTGCTCACCCCGACGGATCCCGACGCCGTGCTGGTGCTGACGGACCGGGATGCTGGCCAGATCTTCTACGGCCGTTCCCGCGCTGGGGAGATCGTCCATCTGGACGTCTTCCACGCGCCGGGGGCGGTGCCGCCCGCGGCCGTCGCGGAGGCGCTGCGCCGGGCCCTGTCCCCCTTTCCCGAGGCGCAGGCGGACCTGTTCGACCTGCAGACCGCCTTGGGCGGGGGGCGGGCGACCGGAGACCTGCGGGGTGGCCGGCGCCCCTCCCTGCTGGCCGCGCACCGCGGCCACGTGCACCTGGCCGGCCAGTTGGGCGTTGGGGAGGCGGACCGCTGCCTGCGCATCGTGGACGCGGTCGAACGGTCGATCACGGGTGCCGGTTTGGAATTGCGGAAGCCGCAACGCGTCCTGGCCGCCCCGGTCGGACCGGACGGGGCGCGGGCGCTCAGCGACCTCCGGGACTACTCGGCCTTGACCGACTCGCACCTGCGCGACCTGGGTCCCGGCCACGCGCCCGGCCCGGGGGCGTGGGCGCGGCCCGGTGGGGATGGGTACGGCGCTGGGGCGGGTCAGGGGCGTGGCGACGCCGCCGGGGCGGGGGCGGGTGAGGAGCGGAGCCTGCTGCAGGCCGCCGCCCTGGCCGAGGACCTGGGGGGCGCGGAGGCGGCGCGCGGGGTGCTGGAGGCCCTGGCCCAGCCCCTCCCCCTGGTTTCCATCCGGCTGCCCCCCTGCCCGGGGGGCACCGTGCGCGATGTGCTGGCCCATCTCGTGCAGGGCGGGCTCGTCGAGCCCTCGGGGGCGCACTGGCGCCTGACCACCGCCGGGGAGGCCCTGCGCGCCACGTTCGCGCGGCGACTGCGCGAAGTGGAGTTGTCCCTGCGCACGGCGGCCCGCCAGGTGGCGGCCCGCGGCAGCACCGAACTGCCCCCGGGCGTGCGGGCCGGGTGCAGCCACCGCGCCGCGGCGCGCGGCGCCGTGGCCCCACGGCGAGGCGAGCGGCTGGTGGAACTGGCGGTCGCCGAGACGGCCCTGGCCGCGGCGGGAC
>DAHWHV010000566.1 GCA_027335545.1 Clostridia bacterium | reverse complement strand
CCTCGGGTCCTTGCGGCGTGGCGGCTCGGGGCGGGGTCGGGCGGGCGGAGACGCGGCAGGGGCCGGCGAGACTGCCGGGGGGAAGGGGTGCGGGGTGTGGCCTCCGTGGACGAGGCGCGGTTCGTCTCGCCGGAGCCTGGGGGAGACGAACCCGCCGCCGAAGCCGCCCTGCGTCCCCCGACCCTCGCCGAGTTCATCGGGCAGCCCAGCCTGAAGGAGCACCTGCGGATCGCCATCGAGGCGGCCCGGGCGCGGCGCGAGGCGTTGGACCACGTGCTGCTGTACGGGCCTCCGGGCCTGGGCAAGACGACGCTGGCCCACATCCTCGCCCGCGAACTGGACGTGCAACTCCGGGTGACTTCCGGCCCGGCGATCGAGCGGCCCGGGGACTTGGCCGCCATCCTGACCAATCTGGGGCCGGGCGACGTTCTCTTCATCGACGAGATCCACCGGCTGAGCCACCAGGTCGAAGAGGTCCTCTACCCGGCGATGGAGGACTTCGCGATCGACATCGTCCTGGGGAAGGGGCCGAGCGCCCGGACCCTGCGGCTGGATCTGCCGCGCTTCACGCTCGTCGGGGCGACGACGCGCGCCGGAGCCCTGACCGGTCCCCTGCGGGACCGCTTCGGCATCGTGGAGCGCCTGGAGTTCTACTCCGAGCCCGAATTGGCCACGATCGTCCGGCGCGCCGCCGGGGTGCTCGGCGTCGCCCTGGACGAGGAAGGGGCGGCCGCGGTGGCCCGGCGGGGCCGGGGGACGGCACGCGTCGCCAACCGGCTCCTGCGCCGGTTGCGGGACTTCGCCCAGGTGCGGGCGGACGGGGAGATCACCGGCGCGGTCGCGGCCCAGGGGTGCGAGTTGCTGGAGGTCGACGCCCGCGGCCTGGATCGCACCGATCGCCGCATCCTGCACCTGATGGCCGAGCACTACGCGGGCGGCCCGGTTGGTCTCGGCACCCTGGCCGCGGCCTCCGGCGAGGAGCAGGAGACCATCGAGGACGTGGTGGAGCCCTACCTCCTCCAAATGGGCTTTCTCCAACGGACACCGCGCGGGCGCATCCTCACGGCCCACGGGTACGCGCACCTGGGCCTGCCCCCGCCCGCACCGCTGGAACCCGGCGAGGGGCCACGGGCGATCCCCCTGGTCTGAGCCCCTGGCCGCTGTGCGGCCCGCGCCACGGGGTGCGGATGCCTGCGCTCCTGGGCGGTGTCGGCTGCCTGCGCCGGGGGAGGAAGATGTTGGGGTGGCGTTGCTCGACCCCCACGTCCCGGAGGCGGAGTACGAAGCAACGGTTCTGAGGGCGGAGGTGGCCGAGTGCTTCGCCCCCGCAACGCCGGGGCCGAGCAGGCGGGGCCCGGCCCAACCCACGCCCCGGCGGGTGGCGATCCGGCGGGGTTGGTCGCCGCGGCCCAGGCGGGAGACGGCCAGGCGCGGGAGCGCCTGATCCGGGAGCAGACGCCGCTGGTGTTGCGTGTGGCCTCCCGGCTCTGCGGCCGCTACCTCCGCGCCGGTCGCGACGACGAGGTCAGCATCGGGCTGATCGCCCTGAACGAGGCCGTCGATCACTACCGGGCCGAGTCCGGCGCCTCGTTCCCCTCGTTCGCCGAGATGGTGGTGCGCCGCCGCCTGATCGACCACTTCCGACGGGAGGGCCACCGGCGTGAGACGCCCTTCTCCGAGTTTGAGCGCGAGGACGGCGAGGGGGGCGGTGGGCCCCCGCTGGAGTTCGCGCGGGCGCTGGAGGTGGAGCGCGACCAGCGCGAGCAGCAGGACCGCAAGGCAGAGATTGAGTTGTTCCAGTCCCTGCTGCGGCCATACGGGGTGACCTTGGCCGACCTCCTGCGCCAGAGCCCGCAACACGCCGACGCGCGCCTGCGAGCCGTGGCGGTGGCCCGCGCGATCGCGGAGAACCGGGAGTGGTCGGAGCACCTGCGGACCAAGCATGCCCTGCCGCTGCGCCAGTTGGAGGAGCGGGGGGATCTGGGCGTCAGTCGCAAGACGGTGGAGCGGCAGCGCAAGTTCATCATCGCCGTAGCCGTGATTCTGATGGAGGGCCTGCAGGCCTTGCGGAGCTACCTTCCGACGGCCTGACCACGGCCTGACCACGGCCTGACCACGCCCGAGACGCGCAGTCCGAGACCCGCGCCGCCAGGCGCGCGTCCCAAGACCCGGTGCCTGAGACGCAGCGCCCGAGACCCCGGCGGTAGTCCACGAGCCGACGCCCCGGCTCCGAGGCCGCGGGCAGGGAGGCAGATGGCCACATGGCTGGCCCGACGGGGCGCGGCCGGGCGCACGGCCCGGTGAGGAGCGCGAGGCGGCACCAGGGAGCACGCGTCCCGGGCGTCGTGCTGGAGGTGTCCGCGGGCGGGGCCATCGTCTTGGTGGATGGCCGGTTCTGCCGCCTGCGCGCGGTTCCGGGTTGGGAGAGCGGCTCTGAGGTCTGGGTCGCGTTGCCGCAGCCGCACTGGGGCGGGGCGCGCCTGCGGCGCTGGGTGGTGGCCGTGGCGAGCGCCGCCGTGGCCGTGGGGGCGGGCACCCTCTCGTTCGGGGCCATCGCCTCCGCGCAGGTGGCCGCGGTCGTCTCGCTGGACATCAACCCCAGCGTGCAACTGGCGGTGGACGGGCAGGGCCGGGTGGTGGGGGCGACGGCCATGGATGCGGGGGGGCGCCGCTTGTTGCAGGCCGGTGGCGTGCGCGGCGACCCCGTCGGGGTGGCGATCTCCGTCCTGGTGCAGCGGGCCGTGCAGGAGGGCTACCTGACGGCTTCCGCCCCCAGCACGTCCGCCCCCAGCACGGCGGTGTCGTCCGCCACGGCCGTCGGTGCCGTCTGGGTGACGGTGGCCCCGGCCCATGCGCGTGAGGTGGCCCTACCGCCCGCGGTCGTGTCCGGGGTGGCCGCGGGGCGGGTCCAGGCGGCGCACCTCCTGGCGCAGCGCCACGTCGCCGTGCCCGTGGACGTCGCGGAAGCGAACGCGGGTGCGGTGCGCCAGGCCCGCTCCAGCGGGCTCAGCCTCGGTCGCCAGGTCGTCTACGGACACCTCCGAGAGGCAGGGGCGAAGGTTTCCAAGCGACTGTTCCGCCGCGCCCCCCTGGACCAGGCCATCGCCGCCGCCGGCGTCCCGAGCCGCGACATCGCCGCGGTGTTGGGGGTGCTCGCCAAGGACGGCAACGACCGCGCCGCGGAGCTCCAGCTCCTGCGCGCGGCCGTCGCCGGCGAGGGCCCGGCCGCGCTGCAGCGCCTGGCGGCCGCGC
>DAHWHV010000556.1 GCA_027335545.1 Clostridia bacterium | reverse complement strand
TCCTCACGGCAAGGCATTGTGCACCCTAGAGGCGGCCGCGCCCGATCCCCGCCAGGCTGGATCGCAGTTGGGTGCGGCGCTGCTCTGAGGAACACCCCCAGGGCTCTCTGGGCCGCGGGCCGTGCCGCTCCAGGCCGTGGCGTGGGGCCACACACCCATTGCACTCTGGGTACGGGCGAGCGGGGCCCGGCGCGCAGGCGAGCGCACCAACAGCCGGGAGGCATCCGCCAAAGCCATTGGCGCGGTACGGCACCGCGGTCGGCGCGTTGTTGTTCGCGGGGCGGAAACCTTGTGGCACAGGCGCCCGCATCCTAAGGGTGCCGCGCATGTGGCCTTGCGCGGCACACTAGAGCGGGCACGGCAGCCGCTCCCGCAGCCGGGCCCCGCCACAGGACGGACCGCAACCGGCGCAACGCGGCGCCGCGTGCCCCGGCAGCCGCCGCGCCGCCGCCCGCACCGCGGCGGGCAACTGGTGAGGATCGCCGTCCTTGGGCCAGAGCGTCGCGCCCAGCCGGGCGGCCAGCCCGACGCAGGGGCGGTGCACCACCGCCACAAGCGCCGCCGTCGCCTGGCGCCCGCGCCAGTATCGGCACATCGCCTCAGCCTCCTCCGGCGGCCAGACGTCGAGCAATACCACGTCTACCGCCTCCGCCTCGGCGACCACGGCCAAGTCCCCCGCGCGTCTCAGCAGCGTGTGCAGGCCCGAGCGCACCATCGGGTCGGCAGCCACCACGGCCACGCGTGTCACCGCTCAGCCTCCTCCCGAGAGAGCCCCGTGCGGGAAGCCCCAGAGGCTTCAAGCGTGCCGGGGATCCACGGGTCGCCACCGGTGGATCGGTCGGCCGTCCCGCCCTGCGGCGTCTCCGTGCCGGGGATCCACGGGTCGCCACCGGCCCGCCCCAGCACAACGGACAGGTGCGGCGGGACGCGCACGCACTCCCCGCCGCGCCTGCATGGGAAGCGCAACGCGGGCAGGGGCGGGATCGACCGTAAAGGCCCGCGGCGGCGATGGTCAGCGTGGCCGTTTCATGGCTGGGTCCGCAGGTGTCCGGTCCGCCCCTTGCCCCAAAGGCGGCTGCCTCTGCGGCGGGGGCGTAGTCTCCCCTGCCATGCCTGCGGCGCGCCGCCTGCCCCCTGGGAGCCAGTCCGTGCTTTACCAACGCCGACGCTCTCTCCGGAACCCTTTGTTCTGCGCAACCGCATGGGGGAGCGGATGCTACTCGTAGAGGTGATGATAGTAAAGAGAGCCGGGGCGCGACGACGGCCGGAGGGCGCGCGCTTCGGGGGACGACAGGCCCCGGTCGCGGTATGTCCAGACGGTGATGGCAGCCCATTTACCCCGTCCGTCTGCGCGGCGGGTTCCAACGGACGCACCTGAAACGTGATGGGCCCTGGTGACTCAAAGTGCCGCGCGCTGGCACGGCACCTGACGCGCGGTGGGCTTGCCTGTGGTGTGCGTGCCGCCCCGCGCACGAACGCCCATACCTTTGCGCCCAGCCCGGGTCCAACGGCCGGGCCTCTGGGCCACCCGGTCACGGGTCACGTGGGCCGGACGGGCCCGATCTGCCAGCGCGTCGGCCGCCATCACCGCACCCTACCGGCGGGGAGGAACGCGCGGCGCGCTGGCTTGGGATCCACCCACGGGCGCAGGCCGTCGAGATGACACCCCCCACGGACCGTCGTCGGGCGGGGCCAGAGTGCCACGCATCCGGTGGAAGGCACGCCGGCCGCCCCCGGGCCACCGGCACCCGCGCCAAGCGGGGCGCGGCGCCCCCTAGGATCAGGCCCCTGGGAGCGCCGCACCATCCCGCTCGGTGGCCGGGGGATCCGATGTAGCGTCTCGGGCTACATGGCGCGGTTCGTCCCGCACTGGGCGGCTTGCGGCGGACCCGAACCCCGGCATCCGGCAGCGCCCCGTCCGCCTCCCGGCGGCCCCCTCCTCTTGGCGGCAACCGCCCGGCGCGAGCCGGCCACCGCCGGCCGCATGGCCGCTACGGCCCAGCGCCATTTGCCTCCGGCGCCGCCGGCCACCGCCATGCCCGACGCCGGCCATTCCCTCTGGCCCGCGGCGGCCAGCG
>DAHWHV010000548.1 GCA_027335545.1 Clostridia bacterium | reverse complement strand
CCGCTTCTCCCAGGAGGCCCTCCAGGTCCTCCACCAAGCCGCGCAGCGTCATGACCCTGCGTACGGCCAGTAGGACCCCGGGGCCGAAGGAGGCGCGGCTACTGGTGTCGTGGCGCAGCGTCAGGGTCTCCCCCGGACCCCCGAAGACGATCTCGTGGTGCGCGACTAGGCCCGGCAGCCGAACGCTGTGCACCGGGACCGGCCCGCGGGCACCCGCCGCCTCCAGGACCCGGCGGAGTTGAATCGCGGTCCCCGACGGCCGGTCCAGCTTCTGGGCGTGGTGTCGTTCGAGGATCTCCACCTCGGGGAAGAAGCGCAGCGCCTCCTGGCAGAAGCGGGTGAGCAGCAGGATACCGAACGAGAAGTTGGGGATGACCGCGGCGCCCAGACCCGTGTCCTCGGACAGTCGCCGCAGTTCGTCCAACTGGCCGGCGGGGAGGCCGGTGGCGCCCACGACGGGCCGCACACCGCGGTGCAGGGCCAGCAGGGCGTGCCGGCCCGCCGCCTCCGCCAAGGTGAAGTCGACCAGGACGTCCGGCCGACAGCGTTCGAGGAGTGGATCCAGGTCGGTCTCGACGGGGATGCCCCACGGGCCTTCCCCGAGGACCGTCCCGAGGTCTGCGCCGGCCCGGGAACGGGCCAGCGCGGCGACCAGGGTCGTATCCGGGCCCGCGTGGATCGCCTTGGCCGCCTCGCCGCCCGTCCGACCAGTCGCGCCGGCCACCGCCACCCGCAGGCCCAAGCCATCGCCCTCCTCCAGGCAGACCGTCGAGGCGAAGCGTCGTCCGCCGAGGGGCAGCGGCCTCCTCGGTGCCGTGGGGCCATGATATTCCGCCGTCCCCGCCCGGGACAACGGGCGCTTGGCCGGGAGCCACCGGGGGGCGGCGCGAGACTCTCGTTGCCGCCCCCCGGGGTCCGGGCCGCACGTCCCGTGGACGTCACCGCGTGGAAGCCGGTCCCTTCAGTCGATCCGGACGTCGGTCGCCCCCTGGTCCTTGAGGCAACGCTCCGCCTTGTGGGCGTCCTGGGCCGTCTTGAGGACGGCGAGGAACTTGCCGTGTTTGACGTCCTGCTCATAGTGCTTGCTCTGGTCGTGCGGAATCCCGAAGTCCACCAGGGCCCCCGCGATCCCGCCCCCGGCCACGGCCGTCAGGGTGCCGGCCAGCGGCCCCAGGGCGATGATGGGGCCGAAGCCGGGGATGGCCAGGGCACCGGCTGTGGCCAGCAGACCGGCCGTGCCGCCGATCCCGGCGCCCCAGGTGGCGCCGTTGCCCACCCCGTCCGCGCCCCCGTGTTGGCCCTGTTGGCCGTGCTTGCCGCTATCGGGACCCACCACCGAGATCTCGTTGTCGCTGAAGCCGGAACGGCGCAACTCGTGGACCGCCTGTTCTGCCTGATGGTCGGAATCGAAGACGCCGATGACCGTCTTGGTCGCTCCCATGCGCTTCCCCCGCCTCCTCCTGTCGGGGGCTGGCGCCAGCGCCGCCCCCTGGGTGCCCCTCGCCGGGCCACCCTCAGGATGCACCGGCACGGACGGGGGGATGCGGCGCCTTCGCCGCAGGCGCCGCCCAAGGCCTCAGGCCCGGGTGCTCCCCAGGCCGCCCACCCGGCCCGGGCCCGGCGTGTCGTCGGCGGTCGTCTGGTAGCGCAGGAAGAGCCCCTGCGCGATCCGCTCGCCGCGTCGCACCTGCACCGGCGCGGACCCGAGGTTGCGCACGGCCATCACGATATGACCGCCGTTGCCGGCGCTCCCGGCATAATCGGCGTCGATGATTCCGGTGCCGTTGGCCAGGACCAGGCCGCGCTGGATGGCGACGCTGCTGCGGATGTGGATGGCCAGGAACTCGTCCTCGGGCATCCAGGCGCGGACCCCGCTGGGAATCAGGGCGACCGACCCCGGCGCCACGAGCACGTCGGCGGCCGCCGCGAGGTCGTAACCGGCGGCCGCCGACGTGGCTCGGCGCGGCAGCAGCGCCTCGGGGTACTCGGGCAGGGCTTCGAAGCGCCGTGGTCCGCTCATGGGGCCGCCTCCCATCGCCAGGGCCCGGGGCGCCCCCCCGGGGGGCCCACGAAGGCCGCGGCCCAAGCGGAGGGATCCCCCAGCCGCCGGCCGGTCGCCTGGACATCCGCGGGCGAGACGCGCTGGATGCGCCGCACGACCTGTTCGACCGCGAGCAGGGGAAGCCCGGCCACGGCGTGGCGCCCGAGCCTTGTCATGCGCGCCTCCGCCCCCTCCATCCCCATCTGGACGGCGGCCACCAACAGGTCGCAGTGGCGGCGGCACTCCTGCTCCGTGGGTCCGGCCTCCGCCAGGCGCCGCACCTCCGCGATGGCCAGTTCCGCGGCCCGGGCGGCCTCGCGCGGCCCGGTGGCGAGGAACACGGCAACCTCTCCGGCATCCTCATACTCCGCATCCGAGACCCCGACGTCGTAGCAGAGCCCGCGCTCCTCGCGCAGGGACTGGAACAGCCTCGAGGACGGACTACCGCCCAACATGCTCACGTAAAGGGCGGCTGCCCAACGGTCCGGGGAGCGCAGGGTCGGGCCGGGGCTGCCGAAGACCAGGTGCGCCTGTTCCGAGCGCCGACCACGGGCCCGGGCCAGGCCGTGTGGCTCCGGCGCCGGGCGCGGCTGCGCCGCGGTGCCAGGCGGCAACGCGCCCAGCGCCGCTTCCGCCGCGGCCAGGAAGGGTTCTGCCTGCAGGCGCCCAGCGGCCGCGACCACGCAGCGCTCCCCCACGTAGTGCGTGCGGTGGAAGCGCAGCAGGGTGTCCGCATCCAGGGCCCGCACGCTCTCCAGCGTTCCCGCCGGCGGCTGCCCCAGGGGGTGGCCACCCCAGAGCGCGGCAGAGAAGAGCTCGTCGACGATCTCGCCGGGGTCGTCGGCGAGCATGGCGAGTTCGTCACAGACGACCGAGCGCTCGCGCTCCACCTCGGGGGCATCGCAGCGAGGGTCGACGACCATCTCCGCCAGGAGGTCCAGGCCCTCCGCCAGACGGCTGCCGATTGTGCGGGCGTGGAAGCAGGTGTGCTCTCGGGTCGTGAAGGCGTTGAACTGCCCACCCAGGGTGTCCATCGCCTCGGCCAGGGCGCGCGCACCATGGCGGCGACCACCCTTGAAGACGACGTGCTCCAGGAGGTGCGCCGCCCCGGCGCCATACGGGGCGTCGTCCCGGCTGCCGGCCTGGAACCAGATGCCGACGCTGGCCGTGCGGCAACCCGCCAGCGGCTCGCACAGGACGCGTACCCCGTTGCGCAACCGGACGTCGGTGATCAGTGGGCCCCGTCCCCCCCGGTCGACCGTGGCTCGGCGCCCCTTCCGCCCGCCCCGAGGCCCCACGCCCGCCGATCACCCGCCGCGGCAGCGCGAGCTGCCGCCGGAGGCATGAAGCGGCCGATACGCAGGGGTCGGGCACCCCCGGGGGGGCGGCCCCTGGGGTGGAAGCCTAGACCAGCGGACCGGACCACGGCAGGCGGAGGCGACCTCCTCCAGCCAACGGCGCCAGGGCCTCGGAGCGCGCCGCCAAGGCGCCCGCCGGAGCGTCCGCGGCCGCGCAAGCAACACACGCGCAGTGACCTCACCAAAGCGGACTCTGCGGCGGCCGCCTACCGCCGACTGAAGGGCGGACCGCCCGGGCGACCGTTGCCCGCACCGGGGCCCGCCGGGCGCGGCGCCTCCCCCGCGGGGCGCGGCTCCTTGGGCTTGATGCTCTCCCGCGCCTCGGCGTCGGGGATCGTCTCTAGGGCCAGCCGGCGGGAGAGGTTCAGCCGACCCAACTCGTCGATCTCCTTGACCTTGACGATCACCTGATCCCCGATGCCGACCACGTCCTCCACCGTCGGGACGCGGCCGCGGGCCAGTTCACTGATGTGCACGAGGCCGTCCTTGCCTGGCAGGATCTCCACAAAGGCCCCGAAGTTCATGAGGCGGACGACCTTGCCCACATAGACC
>DAHWHV010000531.1 GCA_027335545.1 Clostridia bacterium | reverse complement strand
TCGCGGGGAAGTGTGCCGGCCTGGAGACGCCCGCCCGGCGGGGCGGGTGGGCCGGCCCCGTCCCTGGGGCGCGGCCACCCCGTAACTGGGGCCGTGGCGGCCCCACCCGGGGGCGGTGAACCGCCCCCCTCCCTGTATCGTCCGCCGCGCGGCGGTGTTGAGGGGTCGGCCGACAAGCTGGTAGAATCCGCGCCAGCCCGGGTGTCGAGGAGGGGCTCAATGCGCACGCTTCCCCTGCCCTGGCCGGCGCCCGAGTCGGCCGTGGTCGCCGCGCTGGACGCCGCGCCGTCGGTGGCGGTAATCCCCCACATCCTGCCGGATGTCGACGCGCTGGCCTCGGCGGAAGGGCTCTGCCGGATCCTGCGTGTAGCCGGCCACGAGGCTTGGGCGCACGTCCCCGAGCTCCCGGACATCTACGCCTGGGCGCTGGACCCCGCCCTGCGGCGCACCGGCGACCCGGACCACGGCGCGTTGCGCGTCGCCGTGGACACAGCGCGGCCCGACCGCCTGCAGATCCGGGGGCCGGTGGCGGCGAGCATCGACCACCATGAGGACAATCCCGGGTTCGCGCGCGTGAACTGGGTGGTCGCCGCCCCCTCCTGCTCGTGCCTGCTGGCCCCGTTGGCCGAGGCTCTGGGGGTCGCCGTGGAGGGGCCGCTGGCCACGGTGCTGCTGCGCGGGCTGGTCGGTGATAGCGAGGGCTTCCGCGTGGATGGCGGCGCGGAGACCTTTGCCTGGGCCGCCTACCTCACGGCCCGCGGCGCCGACGCGGCCGAATGCGCCGAGGCCTTCCACCGGCGCTCTCCCGGGTTCTGGGCCTATCTGGCCGCCGTGGAGGGCGCGGGCTTCTCCCTGCCCGGCCCGGTCCCGCTCCACGTCGTTCCCATCCCGCGCGCCCTGCCCGGCCAGTTCGCCCTGCGTCCCTACGAGGCCGCGCTACTCCCCTCCCACCTCACGCCGCCCCAGGGAGGGATCCTGGCGATCCTGCAGGAGGGGGAGAACGGCGTCCGCTTCCGACTCCGCAGCCGGGGCGTCGACGTCCTGCCGCTCGCCCACCGCTTGGGTGGCGGTGGACACCCCCAGGCGGCGGGCGTGCAACTGACGGGCGCGGGGCTGGACGCGGCCGAAGCGGCCCTCCGGTCGGCCTGGGCGGGCTCTGCGGCGGCGCTCGGCCTGGGGCGCCGGGGCTCAGTGGAGTACGGTCATGAGGCCGCCGGCCCAGAGGGCGAAGAGCGCGGCGAGCCCCCAGCGGATGCGGTTGCGCATCCCCTTGGCGCGCAGGAAGCGAAAGGTCCCCAGCACCCAGTACATGACGAAGAAGATGCCCAGAATCAGGATCAGATCCGAGAGCACGCCCTGACCTCCTCCCCACGGCTAAAGCCGGGGGATTCCCGGTAATCGCTCACCGGGGCTTCCTGCTTCGCCGGGGTCCGCCCACCCGTTTCCGGGTAGGGCTTACGTCCCCTCCACAGGCAGACGCCGCCAGCCCGGCGGCCAGTTCCGCGAGCCCCGCATCCTTGATGTTCTGCGCCGCGTTCACGTCCCGGTCCAGGACGGCGCCGCACGCGGGACAGTCCCAGTGCCGCACTGCAAGCGG
>DAHWHV010000162.1 GCA_027335545.1 Clostridia bacterium | reverse complement strand
CTCCGCGGCGAGCTTCGCTCCGCGGCTCCGCCGCAGGCTCGCCCCCCCATGGGCAGTATACGCCGGGCGCAGTGCTTCACACTCGGACCACGGCAGCCGCAAGGCGGTGCTGCAAAGGCGGGCTCTCGCAGCACCGTCCTCAAGAGGGGACCTCAGGGCCGAGGATCAGCTCCCGCGCCGCCCGCCAGAGGCCGCCCTCCGGCAGGGCCCGCCCGTCCCAGGCCAGCAGGGGGACCGCGCCACGGACGGCGTTCGTCAGGAAGGCTTCGTCGGCGGCCGCCAGGTCCGCCGCGGTGAGGTCGTGTTCCTGCACCGGGAGCCCCGCCAACCGGCCCGCTGCGAGCAGCCGGGCGCGGCCGATCCCGGGCAGGAGCCCCGCGCTGAGCGGGGGGGTGAGCAGGCGGCTGCCCCGGCGCAGGAAGACGTTGGTGATGGCCCCTTCCGTGAGGCTCCCCGCGGTGTTGGAGAAGATCGCCTCCTCGCACCCCTGGCCATGGGCGAACGCCGCCGCCTCCAGGAACGCCGCTCGCTCCGTCGTCTTGTGCGCGGCCAGCGAGCCCCCGGGGTGGGGGCGGGGGGCCGGGCAGGCGGTCCAGCCGGACACCTCTCCGGGGACCGCCCGCGCCTCCAGGAGCACGGCCCCCTGCCGCAGGGTGAGGCGGACGGCGGCGGGGTCCGCCAGGGTCGCTGCGGCCGCGGCGACCTCGGCCTCGCCCGGCAGGCGCTGCGGCAGTTCCAGTCCGAGGGCCCGCGCGGAGGCGATGAGGCGCGCCAGGTGCAGGGCCCAGAGCGGCGCCCGACCACGGTGGACCCGTACCGTCTCGATCAGACCCTGGCTCACTCCCAGGGCACCCCCAGGGCTCGCAGCGGCCCCCGCGCCTTCAGCCGCGTCTCGGCATACTCCCGCGCCGGGTCGGAGTCCGCCGTGATGCCCCCACCGGTGCCGTAGAGGCTTGTCCCGGGACCGACCTGCAGCGTGCGGATCGCCACGTTCCACTCCATGTCGCCGCCGTCGTCACAGTACCCGAGGGTCCCTGTGTAGACCCCCCGCGCATCCGCCTCCAGGCGGGCGAGGTGCTCCACGGCGGAGCGCTTGGGGGCCCCGGTCACGGAGCCGCCGGGGAGCATCGCGCGCAGCACCGCGCCGGCGGGGGCCGGCACCTCGGCCGCCACCGTGGCCCACAGGTGCTGGAGGCCCGGGTGGGCCTGCACGCTGAAGAGGTCGTGGACCCGCACGCTCCCCACGCGCGCGACGCGCCCGAGGTCGTTGCGCTCCAGGTCGACGATCATCGTCAGTTCGGCCCGCTCCTTGGCGTCGGCGCTGAGGGCGGCGTCGGCCCCATCCCCGGCGGGGCGCGTGCCCTTGATCGGGCGCGTCCAGGTGTGCAGGCCCCGCCGCCGCAGCAGGAGTTCCGGGGAGCAGGACAGGACCCAGTGGGCCCCGTCGCGCAGGAGGGCGGCGTAGGGGGCGCGCTGCGCCGCAGCGAGGGCGGGGTAGGCCCGCAGTGGCGGCAGCGGCCCGTCCACCCGAATGCGGTAGGTGAGGTTCGCCACGTACACATCGCCGGCCCGGATCCAGCGCTGGACCTCCCGCACCTGGGCGCAGACCTCGTCCCGGCCGGGCGCCGTGGCCCTCAGGGGCCCAGGGAGGGCCACCCTCGGGGCCCGATGCCCTCGGGACGAGCGGGCGCGGGCCAGGCGCTCCAGCCAGGCGTGGGCCGCGTCCGCCCCCGCGGGGCCCCGCCCGACGATCCGGGCCCGGCCGCGACGGTGGTCGATCGCCAGGCAGGCCGGGTAGTACCCGAGCACCGCCGTCGGCCAGCCCCCCGCCGCGGGGCGGGGTAGGCCCAGCGCGGTCACGGCCCCTTCGTACGACAGCCAACCGGCCCAACCCCCGGCGAAGCCCTGTGGCCCCGGGGGGCGGGCCCCCGGAACCGCTCCCATGGCCTCCCAGACCCCGTCGATCCCCCGCACGACCCGCCACGGGTCCACCATCAGCAGCGACCAGCCGGCCGTGGCGCGCCGGTCGAACCAGCACCCGGTCTGCGCCTCCTGCAGGAGGCGCAGACACAACCACTCGTCGGGGGCCGTTCCCGCGTCGCGCACCGCGATCTCGGCCGGGGCCTCCGGTTGTGGCATGGCCTCCCTCCACCGCTCCGGCGAGCCTTCAAGCAAGCCTGGGGGCGTCCGGTCGGACCGGACGCCGTGGGGAACCGATGTGGCACCACGCTAGCCGCTGCCAAGCCACAGTGGCAAGGGGCCGCGTTCGACAAGCCGTCCGATCCGGGAGACAGCCCCGGGCGAGTCCCGGGCCACCATCCCTGGGGGGCCATGGCTCCGGGGCCCCTGGCCCCGCCCGGCCAAGCCAAGGCTAGGTGGAAGGGGACAGGCCGGGACGAGGCTGCTCAGGTGGGCCCCCGAGGGTGCCCCGACGTCGGGGGCGGAGCCGCTCGCCCATAGCGCTGCCCGCCGCACGTCGTTCTCACCCGGAGGCCACCAGCCCGGGTCGAATGGATCCTCGCCTCAGTAGGCAGGAGCACCCGCACCCCCCTCGAATCGGTGATGCGACAAGGGTGTCCCCCGACCCGCCACCTGTCCGGACAAGGTGCCGCGTCGCCTCCGGATCCAGGGGTGGGGGGCGGGGCCCGGACGGCCGCCGCGACGCGTCGCGGCCAGTCCCCATCCGGGGCCTCCGGGGTTGGTGGCGGGTCCCCCGTGCGTCCGGTGCGGGCGGGACGGCTTGCGGCGTTCGGGGTGGGAGCCCCGGGAGGTGGCGGCGATGGCGCGGCGGGCCGCGGGTCCGGGCTGGCCGCAGGGCACCGAGGAGGCGCGCGGCCTCTACGGCTCGGCGTTGGGCCGCGTGGAGGCGGAACTGCGCGGCCTGCCGGAGCCGGCGACCGCCTACCCGGTGCAGAGCCTCGCGGATGCGCTTCTCTTCGACTTCGCTCACACGCAGATGCTCTGTGGCGTCACCCAGACGGAACTCCGGCCGCGCCTGGCCTCCCCGCCCTACCGGCTCCCCAAGGGTGTCCTGGCCCGCGGGCCGCAGGACCTCCTGGAGCAGGTCATGCTGCGCTTCTATCGGCGCGGCGTGCGGGAGGCCCTGCGCGCCACCGCCGAGGCCGGCGCCTGCGGCCGCTGGGCGGAGGGCTGGCGGACGACGGGGGGGAGCCCGCAACGGGCCCTGGCGGAGGCGGCGGCCGCGACGGAGGCCGTCCGAGCCGGAAGGTTGCTGGCCGTGCTCTGGACCTACGGTGCCGAGGTCGCGGGCGGCCCCGGTTCCCCCTTGCTGGAGTCGGGCCCGTGGGCGCGGGCCGTCACCCGCCTGCGCGCGCACACGCTGCCCAGGCTCCTGGCCTTCGCTTTCACCAAGGTGGTCGAAGGGCGCTCGATGCAGCTGCAGCGCGAGGATCCGGCGGTCGGTGAGATCTTCGACGACGCCCTGATCGCGGCGGCAGAGGCGAGCGAAGCCCTCTGCGCGGCACAGGTCCGCGCGCGGGCGGCGGAGGAGGCGGTCGCCGTCCTGCGCGCCGAGTTGGAGGCCCTGCGCCAGGAGCGGGAGCGGCTCGAGCCGGCACGGCTGCCGCTGCTGGGGCGGCGTCTGGAGGTCTTCGGGGATCCTGGCCACGCCGCGGACTACCTCGCCCTGCTGCGGGCCCTCGGCGCGGAGGCCCACGTCTGGGACGCCTTCGCCATCCCCGACCGCTTCGCGCACGTCGGGCACTGCCGTCACGTCGACGCCTTCATCGTCTGCACCGCGTGCTGTCCCCATGAGCTCTGGGGGGTGCTCCCCGACGACGTGCCGCGCTTCACGGTGCCTGTGGCGGGGCTCGGGGCGTTCCGCCAGGTCCTCCGCCAGCGGATCCTGCCGGCACTGACCCAGGGCGCGAGCCACGGCGAGGGTTGAGCGGGGCCACCCGGCCCCGCGGTTTCCGGACGGCTTCCGCCTGGGGCCTGACCCTCCCCGCCGGGGCGCGTTAGCCCGCCTGGCCGGCCCGCCGCCTGCCATCCGCGCGGCCACCGGGCGACCCGTGCCCGCGACGGCCCCTCGCGCGGTGTGCGAGGGGCCTGGTCCGGGGGCCACCGCACCCCGGACCCCGGGACAGATCGTACAAATGGCCAAAGGTGTCCGCGCCTGCGCGGCGCACCGTGGTAGGGTATCGAGGTGTGATGACAAGCGCCCGGCCAGGCGTTGTGCGCGGCCGGGCGCGGGCGGATGCGTCCGCCGGCCTGCGCGGGCGCCGGGCGAGGGGCCCGCCCCAGGGGCCACGGGGGGGGGGACGCTGCGGTGAATCTCCTGGTGATCGTCGCGGACACCTTCCGTGCCGACCACGTCGGCTGCTTCGGCAATCCCTGGATCCACACGCCCAACCTCGACGCACTGGCCCGGGGGGGCGTCCGTTTCACGCAGGCCTATGCCGAGGGCCTGCCCACCATCGACGCCCGGCGGGTCCTGATGACCGGGCGGCGCCTCTTCCCGGGTTGGGAGGTCCGGGCGCACAAGGGGGACGGCCTGAGCCGCCAACCGGGCTGGCACGCCCTGGACGAGCAAGACGTGACGTGCGCCGAGACGCTGCAGGCCGCCGGCTACACGACGGCCCTCGTGACGGACCTCTACCACCTGTTCAAACCCGGCCGCAACTTCCACCGCGGGTTCGATGCCTGGCAGTGGGTCCGCGGCCAGGAGGAGGACCGCTACCGCACGGGACCGCGGGCCGCGGTCGACCTAAGCCCGTACTTCCACCCCGGCACCTATCGCCAGAACCGCTTCCGCGGCCTGGAGCAGTACCTGCTCAACGTGGAGGGGCGGCGCACGGCAGAGGACTACTTCGTGGCGGCCGTCATGCGCAAAGCGGCGGCCTGGCTGCGGGAGAATGCCGCCAATCGGCCCTTCCTGCTCTGGGTGGACTGCTTCGACCCCCATGAGCCCTGGGACCCGCCCGCGGCCGACGCCGATCGCTACGCGCCGCCTGTGCCCGGGCTGGAGCCGATCTCCCCGCTGACCCGGGTCGACGCCTACACCCCCGCCGAGCAGGCGCGGGTTCGGGCCCTGTATGCCGGGGAGGTCACGCTGGTCGACCGCTGGATCGGCGCCCTGCTCGGGGAACTGGAGGCGCTGGGGTTGGCGGAGGAGACGGTCGTCGCCTTCCTCTCCGACCACGGCACCCTGCTCGGGGAGCACGGGCGG
Source organism: Clostridia bacterium (assembly GCA_027335545.1). The sequence continues at coordinate 2,129 of DAHWHV010000162.1, read as the reverse complement.
CTGCGCAAGCAGCAGCACCTGCTCATCGGGGCGGAGACGCGCGTCCCGTGGATCGTGCGCGACCCGCGCGGCCCCGCCGGGGTCGAGGTCTCCGCGCTCGTGCAGGCCGAGGACGTGCTGCCCACGCTGCTGGGCCGGCTGGGCGTGGCGCCCGCCGCGCCCGTGGACGGCCAGGACGCCTGGCGCCTGCTCTCCCCGGCGGCGGCCCCGCTGCACGAGTATGCGCTGACGGCGTACGGGGACTTCGCCGCCCTGCGCACGGCGGAGTGGAGCTACCTCGCCCCGTATCGTCCCCCGGCGGACGGGGTGCCCGAGGGGCTCCCGGCCCTCTTCGACCTCCGGGCGGACCCCGGGGAATCCCACAACGCCCTGGGGCGCGAGCCGGAGCGGGCGGGCGCCTTCGAGGCGCTCCTACGGCGCTGCCTGCAGGGGGGGCGGGGGGCGCGCCCACCCTTGGCCGCGCCCTGAGCGCGGGGGGCCCGGGGGTCGGCCACGGGGTGCCCGGCGCGCCGCGCGGCCGACCCCTCCGGCCCGAGCACCGGCCCGAGCCTCCGGCCCCGGCTCCGGTTGCGAACCCGCTCCCCGGCCCTGGGGCCGCAGCGGCGCCGTCGGCGGCGGACCCACGACCCTTCCCGTCCGAGAGGCCAAGGGAGGCACACCTTTGCGCATTCTGTACATCGACATCGACTCGCTGCGTCCGGACCACCTCGGCTGTTACGGCTACCACCGGCAGACATCCCCGACCATCGACGCCCTGGCCGCGCGGGGGACGCGCTGCACCAACTACTACGCCACGGATGCGCCCTGCCTGCCCTCGCGCACGGCGCTCTTCAGCGGGCGCTTCGGCATCCAGAACGGCGTCGTCGGCCACGGGGGCACGGCGGGGGACCCCTTCGTGCAGGGCGCGGGGCGCGGTTTCCGCTCGAGCCTGGGCCAGAACGGGTGGCTGTCGGCGCTGCGCCGCGGTCACCACCGCACCGCCACCGTCAGCACCTTCGGGGAGCGGCACGCCGCCTTCCACTGGTACGCCGGCTTCCAGGACATCTTCAACCACGGGACCGGCGGGGGCGAGCGCGCCCACGAGGTGCTGCCCTACGCCCTGCGCTGGCTGGAGCAGTGGGCCCGCCACGAGGACTGGTTCTTGCACGTCAACTTCTGGGACCCGCACACCCCGTATCGCACGCCCCCCGAGTACGGTGAGCCCTTCGCGGCGGAGCCCGCGCCGGACTGGCTCAGTGCGGACCTGTTGGCGGCCCAGCGCCGCAGCTATGGCCCGCACAGCGCCCGCGAGCCCGTGGGCTTCGGTGGCGAGCACCCCAGCCAGCGCCTGCCGCGGATGGTCGACGAGATCGGCGACCTCGGGGACTACAAGCGCTGGATCGACGGGTACGACACGGGCATCCGCTACGCCGACGACCACGTGGGCCGCTTGCTCCAGGCGCTGGCGGACCACCGCGTCCTCGATGACACCCTGGTGATCGTCAGCGCGGACCACGGCGAGAACCAGGGGGAACTGAACGTCTACGGGGACCACCAGACGGCCGACCACGTGACCTGCCGCGTGCCCCTGGTCGTGGCCGGGCCGGGCATCCGCCCCGGCGGCGTCGACCATGGTCTGCACTACCACCTCGACCTCGCCCCGACGCTCTGCGCCCTGGCGGGGGTGGATCCGGGACCCTTCTGGGACGGGCGCGACTTCGCGCCCGCGCTGCGCTCCGGCGTCGCGGCGGGGCGGCCCCACCTGGTGATCAGCCAGGGGGCGTGGTCCTGCCAGCGGGGCATCCGCTTCGACCGCTGGCTGGTGCTGCGCACCTACGACCCCGGGCTCAAGGCGTTCCCCCCGCTGATGCTCTTCGACCTGGAGGCCGACCCGCACGAGACGCGGGACCTGGCCCGCGACCGCCCCGAGGTCGTGGCCGCGGGCCTGGCGCTACTGGACGGGTGGTTGGGGGAGCAGATGGCGGCCTCGACCAGCGGGGTCGATCCCCTGTGGGCCGTGATGCGCGAGGGCGGGCCGTTCCACACCCGCGGCATGCTGGTCCAGTACTGCGAGCGCCTGCGCGCGACGGGGCGGGCCGAGCACGCCGAACGCCTGCTGGCCAGCGGCGGCCGCCCCGGGTAGGCGCGCC
>DAHWHV010000160.1 GCA_027335545.1 Clostridia bacterium | reverse complement strand
CGGCGCCGCGGGGGCTGCGCGGGCCTGTAAGGTGCCGCCCGAGTTGGAGGAGGCGCGTCTGCGTCCGCGGCCGCGCGTGGCCGAGGGCCTGGCGCTGGCGGCCCTCGGGCCGGACGTGGTGCATTCCGCTTGCGACCTCTCCGACGGGCTGGCGCTGGATGCGTCCCGCCTCTGTCCCCCCGGCTGCGGCATCGTCCTTTGGGAGGAGGCGCTGCCCGTCCCCCGGGCGGTGCGGGCCGCCGCCGCGCGGCTCGGGGTCCCACCTTCGCGCTGGGCGCTCCACGGCGGCGAGGATTACGAGCTGCTGCTGGCGGTTCCGCCCGAGGCGGTCACGGCGGTCGAGGCGGCACTGCGCCGGCTCGCCGGGGCCCGCGCCATCGGTGCGTTCGTGGCCGGGGGGCACGGCGTCGCGCTGGCCGCCCATTGGGGGGGGCCGGCGGCGCCGCTGCCGGCCCACGGCTGGGATCCGTTCAACTGAGCGGGTCCGAGGGCGGGAGCCCCCGTCTCGCCCCGGGGTCGCGCGCCGTGGGCCCCAGGCCGTGCCCTTGGCTGGCGGCTGGGACCGCGAATCCCGGGCGGGGACCGCCAAGCGGGTTCCGCGGGAGGCGGCGGGACGGGGCCGCGGGCCGGGTTGGCACGGGGTCCCCGAGCCGTGGGGGGCGCGCCCTGAAGGACGCGGGCCCCTGCCGGGTGAATGGGGTCCGATCGTCCGGTCGCTCGCGGCGGCCGTGGCCCGGGTTTTCTCGCCGCACGATGTCCGCGGGGCCTTTGCCCCTCTCCGCGACGATGCGCAGCACGGCGCCGCGACGGCGCGGTCGCACAATCGGGGGGTCGTGTCTTGCCCGGCCATTTCCGCGTGGAGGGGCGGATGTCCGCCGCCTACCCGCCGCTGTTCCGGGACCTGACCGAGGCTCCCGCGCGGGTCGCCGCGTTCTTTCCGCGCCCGCCGGCGGACGTGGGGGCGTGGCGCAGCCGGGCCGCCGAGGCCTGGGCGCTCTGGCGTGAGCCGCGGGCCCACGAGCGGCGCCGGCAGGTGGCCGCCGCGCTCGTCGCCGCGCACGAGGGCCTCGGGGCCACGCCCGCGCAGCGGCGCAACCTGGACCGCCTGGCTGCCGCCGACTCCCTGGTCATCGTCGCCGGCCAGCAGGCCGGCCTCTTCGGCGGCCCCCTTTACACCGCGTACAAGGCCCTGGGCGCGGTGGTCATGGCCGCGGAGGCCGAGGCCGCCCTGGGCTGCCCCGTCGTACCGGTCTTCTGGGTGGCCTCGGAAGACCACGACTTCAGCGAGGTGAGCCGCGCACGGCTGGCTGCCGCGGACGGCGGCCTGGTCCACCTCTCCCTGCCTGGGCACCTCGACTTTCGCTCCGCTGGCAGCATCCCCGTGCCGTCCGAGGCGCGGTACCTGGTGGGCGAACTGGAGGCTCTCTTCCCGCCGAAGCCAACCGGCGTGCCCTTCGCCCAGGCCCTGCGCGCCCCGCTGCAGCGCGGGGGCCGCCTCTCGCTGGCGGACTGGTTCACGGCGCAGTGGCAGGCGCTCCTGGGGGGACGCGGCCTGCTCTTCTATGACCCCATGACGCCCGCCCTGCGCGCCGCGGCCGCCCCGATCTTTTCCGCCGCCGCGGCGCGTGCGCCGGCAGCCAACGAGGCCATCCGCCGCGCGGGCGAGCAACTGCGCGGCGCGGGCTACGCGCCGGGGCTCGACCTGGAGCCTGACCACGTGCATCTGTTCGTGTACCATGGCGGGCGGCGCCTCTCGCTGCACGCTGCGGGTGCGCGCATCCGCACCAAGGACGGCGAGGTGGAGTGGAGCGCCGAGGCGCTGGCCGCGCGCGCGCTGGCCGAGCCGACGGCCTTCAGCCCCAACGTGGCGCTGCGCCCCGTCGTGCAGGAATTCACCCTGCCGGTCCTGGCCCAGCTCGGCGGCCCCGGAGAGATCGCCTACCTCGCCCAGTTGGGAGCGGTCTTCGCGGGCTGGGACCGCCGCGCCCCCATCGTGGCGCCCCGCCCGGGCGCGACGCTGGCCCTCCCGGAGGACGCGGCGGCGCTGCGCCGGGCCGGCGTGGGGGTCGAGGCGCTGCGCCGCGACCTGGAGGGCGTGCTGGAGCGGGCCGCCGCCGCGGATGGCGCGGTGGACCTGGACGCGGTTTTCGCCCGGGCCCGCTCCGCGGTCGACGAACGATACGCCCTCTTGGAGGCGGAACTGGCCGCCGTCTCCGCGCACATGCCCTGCGTCGTGCGCGGTAACGCCGAGCGCGTGCGCCATCAGCTCGACTACCTCGAGCGCAAGGCGCACCAGCACCGCCGCCGGGCGCGGGGCGATCTGGTCAAGGGCCTGCGCCAGGCGGCCGGGCGCCTGTTCCCGGGGGGCGCGCTGCAGGAGCGCAACAGCAGTGTGTACCCCTACGTCTTTCGCTGGGGCGGGGACTTCCTGGAGGCTTTGGCCCAGGCCCTGGGGCCGGCCTCCACCTTTGGCCAGCACCTGCTGCTCTACTGGGACCCGGAGGGCTGAGCCGGGGGGCCGCCGTCTCGGGTTCTGAGGGCCGACGGCAGACCGCAGCGATGTGGTGGGCAGGGCGTGATCGCCGGGCCGTTCCCTGCCGGGGTGGCGCGCGGTGACGGCGTCGCTGGGAAGGCCGCCCGTGGGCGGGCGTCCTCCTCGGCGGCTCCCCTCTCCGGGAAGGCGCCGGCACCGGGGTGGTGGAGGCTGGGGGGCGGCTGGCGGGCCAGGCACCGGGCCCCGGGCGGGCTTTGCGCGGGTGGCCCTTGCAGCGCTGGCGGTTCGGGCCGCGTGGCGCCATGGATCACGGGGGCGGCCATGGCGGGCTTCTGCGCGGTGGGGTCGAGGTTCTCGCACTGGCGTCGGGGTCGGAGGGGCGGCGCCGGCATACGGTGGCGGCGGTCCGTGCGGACCGGCGGCTGGGGCCCTGCCCGCGGCGGCTTGTGGCCTGACGCGCAGGACGGGTAGCGGGTGTGCGAGGCGCGGTCCGGCCGCCCACGGCGGGCGCGTAGGCGCGCC
>DAHWHV010000440.1 GCA_027335545.1 Clostridia bacterium | reverse complement strand
CGGGGGCCGGCCCCGCCCCGCGCTCGCCCCTGCCCCCGGCCGGGCCGCCCGTCCCCTGCCCCCCCGCCCCGGGACGGGACTGGGCCCATCGGCCCCGTCCGAGTGGGCCGCTCGGTCCGCCCGCTCCGGCCCGGACGCACGTGGTCCGGCCCCCTCCCGGCCCCTAGACTTCAGGCGGGAGAGGTGAGCGTTGATGAACGCGTTTGGGCTGCGGCGTACGGCGGCAGTGGCGGTGGCCGTCGGTTTGCTGGGGGTGGCCGCCGGTTGCGGGCAGATCACGCAGCCGACCTCCCTGGACGCCCAGTTGCTCGGCCCGGTCGGGACCCCCGCGGCGGCGACCGCCGTCGCCCTGCCGCACGTCTCGGTCAACCTGTCCATCCTGACCGGCAAGATGCTCGGCAAGGCCGGCTGGCCCCAATACACGCCGGCGACGTTCACGGTGCCGGCCCACTCCCTGGTCACCGTGACGATTCGCAACTTCGACAGCGGCCCGGCCCAGGTGCCCGCTGCCTACCTCCGCGTCCAGGGCACCGTCGGTGGGACGATCGCCGTCGCCCACGGCGTGCGCGGCAACGTCGCGTCCCTGCCGGTGACCCATCTCAGCGCGGTCGCGGCCAACGACGTGGCCCACACCTTCACCGTACCGGCCCTGGGGCTGAACGTGCCGGTCCCGCCCGCCAGCACCGTGACCTTCAGCTTCCGGACCGGGGCGGCGGGGACCTACGCCTGGCAGTGCTTCGCGCCCTGCGGGACGGGCCCCAGCGGGTGGAGCGGGGCGATGGCCGCCCCCGGCTACATGCAGGGCCAAATCACGGTGCAGGCCTGAGGCGCGCCGCGGGGGGCGGCGCCGGGCCCCAAGCCCCAGAGCGGAGGAACGCCCGCCCGTTGGGCGTGGTGGGCAGGCCTGCTGACCCGCTCCGGCCCGCGGCGGGTGCGTGGCCGGGGTCGGCCCGGGTCGGGACCGGATGCCCTGCCCGGCGGCCTCGGTCCGGTCCGGGGGACGGGGATGCCGCCAGAGGGGGGAGCCCATGGCCTACGTGGTGACGGATCTGCCGGAGCCGTATGTTCCCAGCGGGGTGGAGGTCCTGGGTCGGGAGGCGTCGGTGAACGGGATCGTGCTGGTGCTGGACTGCCCGCCCGGCCCGGGGGAGGAGACCGCCCAGCTCGCGACCCGCGCGGGGTATGGCCTCGCCCGCTTCGTCTCCCTGGCGGAGGCGACGGCCTTTGCGGCGGCGCGGGGCCGGGACTCCGGGGACTGGCCGGACGGAGACGGGGCGTGACGCCGGACCCCTGGTGACGTCGGGCGAGGCCGCCCGGTCTGCTGGTGGGTGCGGCGTTCGTGTGCCGTTCGGGCCGGCGCCGACCCGGCCGATCGCCGGGCAGACGGGGCCCTTCGGCTGAAGTCTGCCGATGACACGCGGCGGAGAATAGCGGCTGGAGCGAGCGGCTGGGCACGGTCGGGATGCGACCCGGGCCTTGGGTCGGTGTGCTCGCGCGGAGCTTGTGGGGCGAAGGGGGAGGACGCAGTGGGCTGGGTCGTGGCGACCCCGGAGGCGGCGGCGGCGGAGGCGGTCGAGCCGACGCTGGCGTGGTTCGAGGAGGGTTTGCGGGAGCGCCTGGGGTCGGATCGTGAGGGCGGGGCCGCGCCAGCGACCCAGGTGGTCTGGAACCTCTTTCCGGCGGCGCGGCCCCGGCCGCACCGCCGCCGCGCCCAGGCGACCTTCGTCGTTGGGGTGACCTGCGGCCCGGCGCCGGAGGGCAGCGCCTTGGAGGCCCTGTATCCGTTGCTGATCCGGTCGCTGGGCAACCTCCTGGTCTACCTGGTGCCCGCCGCGTCGGGCGACGGCCCGCCCGCCGCTACCTACTTCGTGACTCTGGAGCGGGGCTGCTACGCCCTGGAGGGCTGCCACGACTACTTCACGGAGGTCCTGGAGCGCATCCAGCCCCTGGCGGGCTCGCACCTGGTCATCGACAACGCCTTTACGCCGGACCTCCCCCAGGAGTTGTGGGGGGGCAACGCCCGGACGGCGCAGATGGCCGAGGCGGCGCGGCAGTTGAAGTCGCTGGACCTGCTGCCCGCGCCCTTCCCCATCGAACGCCTGCTGGACCCGCGCGACTTTGCCCACCTGCGGCGCATGTTTCAGCTGGGCGGTCTGAGCTACGGCAACGTCAGCGTGCGCGAGCCCGGCCGCGGCTTCTGGATGAGCGCCAGCGGCGTGGACAAGTCGCGGCTGGACCGCGTCGGGGAGGACATCCTGCTGGTGCGCGGTTATGATGCGCCCAGCAACCGCATGCTGGTCAGCGTACCGGAGGGCCTGCCGGGCCGGAGGGCGTCCGTGGACGCCATCGAGCACCTGTTGATCTACGAGGGCTTCCCGCAGGTCGGCGCGATCCTGCACGTGCATGCCTGGATGGGCGGGATCGCGAGCACGGACGTGAACTACCCGTGCGGCACGCTGGAGCTGGCGCGGGCGGTGCGCGACCTCCTGGGGGCCGAGCCCGATCCGGGGCATGCGGTGGTGGGGCTGCGCAACCACGGCCTGACGATCACTGGTGAGGACCTGCCCGAGATCTTCGCGCGGGTGATCCCGCACCTGCTCCGCCAGGTCCCGATGCAGTGAGCGCAGGGGGGGCCGCGGTGCGCGCCCTAGAGTATCGCTTCAGCGCGCCCCGCTGGTGGCTGGCCCGGCACACCGGCGGACCGGCACTGGCGGTTCGCCGTAGCGGCCTCGGGCTACGCACCCTGGCCCTGCCCGCGTCCCCCGGCCCGGACTGGGTGCCCGTGCGGGTCCGGCTCGCCGGCATCTGCGGGAGCGATGTCGCCCTGCTCCGGGGCCGCAGCGGGCCCCAGCTCTCGCCCTTCGTCTCCTTCCCGGCCGTCCTGGGGCACGAGGTGCTGGGGGTGGCGGAGGCCGGCCCCCTGGCGGGGCGGCGCGTGGTCCTGGATCCGTTCCTGGGCTGCCTCACCCGCGGCCTGGCCCCCTGCCCGGCCTGCGCCGGGGGTCGGAGCGCGTGGTGCCACCGCTTCGCCCAAGGGGCGCTGCCCCCGGGCATGCTGCTGGGGTACTGTCGGGGCCTGCCCGGCGGTTGGGGAGAGCGCTTGGTGGCCCACGGCTCGCAACTCCATGCGGTCCCCGACGCGCTCGACGACGACACCGCCGTGCTGGCCGAGCCGCTGGCGGTGTCGCTGCACGCCGTGCTGGCCGAGCCCGTGGCACCGGAGAGCCGGGTGCTGGTCATCGGGGCGGGGACGATCGGCCTCTGCGTGTTGGCGGCCCTCTGCCTGCTGCGGACCCCGGCGGAGTCCGTGGTGGTGGCGCGGCACCCCGTTCAGGCGCGGCTGGCCGCGGCCCTGGGGGCCTCCGTGGTGGTGGCGGGGGTGCGCGAGGCCGAGCAGGAGGCGACGCGGCGGGGGTGGGGCCAGCGCTGGCCCGGCCTGATGGGCACGACCGGCTGGACCGGGGGTTTCGACCGGGTCTTCGACGCGGTCGGGTCGGCCTCGTCCCTGGCCGCCGCGCTGCGCCTGGCCCGCGCCGGCGGCGCGGTGGACCTGCTGGGGTGCGCCGGGGGGCTCCCGGACCTGGACCTGACCCCCCTCTGGGCGCACGAGCTCCGTCTGCGGGGTTCCTGCGGCTACGGCCCCGAGCCCGCCTTCGGCGGCGCGCACACGCTGGCCTGCGCCTTGCGCCTCCTGGCCGACCGTCCCGACCTCCCCCTGCGCGACCTCGTCACCCACCGCTTCCCGCTCAACGGCTACCGCGCGGCCCTGCACGCCGCCTTCGCCCACCGCGAGAGCGGCTCGGTCAAGGTCGTCTTCGCCCCCGAGCGCGGGGCGTGAGCGGAGGCGCGCCGCCGCGCTCAGGGGACCGGGAGCGGCTCCGGCTCGCCGATGCGCGCTGGAGCCACGCCCAGGGCGCCCAGGACGGCCAGCGCCGCGTCTAGGTCGTTGGCCGCCACGGCCAGGGCCAGGCCGCAGGGGCTGCCGCCCGGGGGGGAGCCGGTGAGCGCGCACGCGTACCCCCCCGCCTGCAGCAGGTGGAAGGCCCGGGCCAGGGCCGTCGGGCCGGCGAAGACCAGGCGTACCCGCCGCTCAGGCAACGGGCTCCGCCCCCGGCTGGGGGCGGGGGTGGGCGGCGAGCCAGGCGACTCCCTCCACGGCGGCGGCGATGTCCGCCGGCGTGGTCCAGGGGCCGGTGGACAGCCGCAGGGTGCCGCCGGGGGCCGTGCCGAGGGCCGCGTGCGCGAGGGGGGCGCAGTGCAGCCCGGAGCGCGCGCACAGCTCGAAGCGCCGGTCCAGCACCTCCGCGGCGTCTCCGGGGCTCCAGCCGGCGACCGTGCAGGAGAGCACGCCCAGCCCCTGGCGTGGGTCGGCGGCCGTGAACAGCGTCACCCCCCGGCAGTGGGCCAGACCGTCCCGCAGGGCGGCCAGGTGGGCGACCTCGCGGGCGCGCAGCCCCGAGAGGCCCGCCGCCAGCAGGTATTCGGCGGCGGCGCCCAGCCCGAGGATGCCGGGGGTGTTGACGGTGCCGGCCTCATACCGCTCCGGGGCAGCGGCGGGGGGCTCGCGCCGCGCGGAGTCGAAGCCGGCGCCGCCCAGCAGCAGCGGCGGCAGTTCGAGCCCGGGACGCAGGTAGAGGAGGCCGATGCCCTGTGGACCCAACAGGCCCTTGTGGCCCGCGCAGGCCCACAGATCGACGGGGAGCCGGTCCAGGTCCAGCGGCAGGTGACCGGCGACCTGCGAGCCGTCGACCACGAAGCGGACGCCGTGGCGCCGCGCGACCTCGCCCGCCTCGGCGACCGGGGCGAGCACGCCCGTGACGTTGGAGGCGGCGTTGACGACGATCAGGGCGGTGTCCGGGCGCAGGGCCCGCTCCAGCTCCGCCGGGTCGAAGGCCCCGCGCCGGTCCGGGGGCAGCACGGTAACCGTGCCGCCAGCGCGTCGCTGCCACTCCCAGAGCGGCCGCAGCACGGCGTTGTGCTCCCAGGGGGTGCAGATGGCATGCCCCCCCACCGCGGGCAGGCTGCCGCCGATGGCTTGGTTGAGCGCCGCCGTTGCCCCGGAGGTGAAGACGAGTCGCGCCGGGTCGGCCACGCCGAGCAGCCTGGCCAGTGCGGCCCGCGCCCCGAAGACGGCCAGGGTCGCCTCGACCGCCAGGCGGTGCCCGGCGTGTCCGGGATTGGCGTTGTAGCGATCCAGGCTGCGGACCATGGCCTCCCCGACCCCCGGGGCCTTGGGGTTGGCGGTCGCCGCGTTATCCAGGTAGATCAAGGGAACGACCTCCATCCGTCCGGTGCATCCGTCCGGTGCGTCCTCCCGGTGCATCCGCTCGCCGCATCCGTCCGGTGCATCGATTCCGTCCAGCCCCGGCAGTCCGGCCACGCGGTCCCGCCCGTCACGACCCGTCCAGCCACGATGCTGCGGCCGCTCGGTTCCCGACCGGCTCCACCTCCCGGGCGTTCAGAGTTCCGCCGCCGGGCCGGGGCCCGTACCGGGGGCGACGACGGCCGCCGCGGCGTCGGGGAAGAGGCCGGTGGAGAGGTAGCGCTCCCCCGTGTCCGGGAGCACCACGACGACCGTGCCGCCGGCGAACCGCTCTCGGCAGGCGATCCGGGCGGCGGCGTACACCGCCGCCCCGGAGGAGGGGCCGGCCAGGATGCCCTCGCGGGCCGCCAGTTGCCGCATGGCGGAGAACGCGTCGTCGGCGGCGACGGGGATGACCTCGTCAATCAGGCCCCGCTCGAGGACGGCGGGGACGAAGCCCGCCCCGAGCCCCTGCAGCGGGTGCGGCCCGGGCTGCCCGCCGGAGAGGACGGGGGAGGCGGCGGGTTCCACCGCCACGACCCAGGTCTCGGGCCGCCGCTCCTTCAAGAGGCCCCCGGCGCCGGTGAGGGTCCCGCCGGTCCCCACCCCGCACACCAGGGCGTCCACCCGGCCCTCGCAGGCCTCCCAGATCTCCTCGCCCGTGGTGGCCCGGTGGACCGCCGGATTGGCCGGGTTGCGGAACTGCTGGGGCATGAAGGCCCCCGGCGTCGCGGCGCACAGCTCCTCCGCGCGGGCGATGGCCCCGCGCATCCCCTGGGCCGCCGGGGTCAGGACGATCTGGGCGCCGTAGGCGGCCATCAGGTGGCGCCGTTCGACGCTGGCTGTCTCGGGCATGACCAGGGTCAGGCGGTAGCCCCGCACCGCCGCGACCAGGGCCAGGGCGATGCCGGTGTTGCCGCTGGTCGGCTCGATGATCCGGGTGCCGGGTCGCAGGCGTCCGTCCTCTTCGGCCGCGGCGATCATGGCCAGGCCGATGCGGTCCTTGACGCTGCCGCCGGGGTTGAACGACTCCAGCTTCGCCACCAGGCGCGCCCTGGCCGTCCCGGGGGTGGCGGCGCCACCGGACTCGCCAGCGGAGAAGGAATGCAGTTCCACCAGGGGCGTGCGGCCGATCAGGGCGGTGATGTCGCTGGCGATCCTCTGAGGCGTATGCGGCGTGGTCCTAGGTGTCACGGGCATCGAGTCCCCTCTCCCCCAAAGGTGTCGCAACCGGGCGGTCGCCCTGCGGGACACGCGGCGCCCAATGCCGCAATGCCGCCTGGTTTTCGGTGATTAGCCTAGTCCGAGCGAGGTCCGAGAGCAAGGTCCATTTGGCCGGTGCGGGAGGGGCCATCCGCCGCAGGGGGCCCGCGCCCCGGCCAGGGCCGTCCGGCCGGGGTGGGGGCCCGGTCGGACGTGGGCGGTGGCGCGCTGGCGCGCTACCCTACCGACGGGGCCGCGCGTCGGCGCCTCGGCCTGAGGGCTGCGGCGGCGGACCGTGCCCCCGGTCGCGGCCGGGGGGCGGTTAGGTGTGGCGCTCGGGGGTGGGCGATGCGGGTGCGGGCCGCGGTCCTGGCCGATTACGGCCGCCTGACGCTGGAGGAGCTGGAGCTGGACGACCCCGGCCCTGGTGAGGTCTGTGTGCGGCTGGTCGCGGTCGGCGTTTGCCACAGTGATTATCATGTGTACCGTGGCGACCTGCCGTTGCCGACGCCCATGGTGCTCGGTCACGAGGGGGCCGGGGTCGTCCGTTCCGTGGGGCCCGGTGTCTCTTCCGTACGGCCGGGGGATGCGGTGGTCCTCTCCTGGCTGCCGGCCTGCGGGCGCTGCCGGGCCTGTCTGAACGGCCGCCCGGAACTCTGCCGCCTCCCCGCCACCGCAGCGGCGCGCGGGACGCTGCCCGGGGGGCGGACCCCGTTCCGCCGCCCGGACGGTGAGCCGGTCTTCCAGTTCAGCCTCACGGGGGCGTTTGCGGAGGCTACGGTGGTGCCGGAGGCGGGCGTCGTGCCCCTTCCCCCGGGGACGGACCTGCAGACGGCGGCGCTGCTGGGCTGCAGCGTGCTGACCGGGACCGGCGCGGTGTGGCGCACGGCGCGGGTGGGGCCGGCGGAGTCCGTTGCGGTCTTCGGGGTTGGGGGCGTCGGGCTGAGCGTGCTGCAGGGCGCCCGCCTCGTGGCGGCGGAGCCGCGCATCGCCGTGGACGCCAGCCCGGCGCGACTGGATGCGGCACGGGCCTTCGGCGCTACCCACCTGGTCGCCGCGGGAGAGGCCCCCCTGGAGCGGGTGCTGGAGCTGACGGGGGGCGAGGGCGTAGACGCGGCCTTCGAGGCCGTCGGGCGCCCGGAGACCATCGCCCAGGCCTTCAACGCCACCCGCCCCGGCGGGCGGACGGTGGTCATCGGCGTGGCGCCGCCCAACGCCGAAGTCTCCCTCAATGCCTTCGCCTTCCCCTCGCAGGAGAAGTGCCTGCTGGGCTGCTGGTACGGGCAGTCCTGGCCGGCCCGCGACATCCCGGCGCTGCTGCGCCTGCAGGCCTCCGGCAGCCTCGATCTGCGTTCCCTGCTGTCGCGCCGCTACCGCCTGGACGAACTGGAGGCGGCGTTCGCGGCGATGCTCGAAGGCACGGTGGCGCGGGGCCTGATCGCCTTCCCGCCGTGAGCGGGGCGTGAGGTGCGCCGTGACCGCGGCCCGGTGGGTGGGCCCGGAAGGGGGTCCGACGATGGGGTTCTTCGCCGATGTCCAGGACCTGTACGGTACGCTGGGCGGGTTCTTCGAGGCGCTGACCATGGAGGCGGAGGGTCAGCTCATCCACCGGGTGGGCGGGCCCCTGCTGTTCGTCTACCACCGCCCGGAGGGGCGCATCCTCTGGACCCCCTCACCCCCGGCCGGCAGTTGGCCCGCCTTCCGCGTCTCCTTCGGCGCAAAGGCGGAGGAGACGCCCCCGCTGCTGGCCTTCGAGCAGGACGCCGACACGGCCCACCGCTTCTGGCTGGGGGAGATCGACCTGGCCCAGGCCTTGGCGCGCCAGCAGTTGCGCGCGATCGGCCCGTTGTCGCGGGCCATGAAGCTCCTCCCTCACCTGGATTCCGTGTATCCGCGCTACGCGGCCGCCGTGGCGGGACGGTCCGGGTCGTGACGGCCGCCGGGCGGGCGGCCTCACCAGGGCCGGAGGACCGGGCGGTGCAGCCCGGCGTGTTCCTGCGCGGCGTGCCCCGGCTGGGCGCGGCGTCGCTGCCGCTGATCGATCCCTCGACCGGCCGCTCGGAGCGCACCCTGGCGGCGGCGACCGCGGCGGACGTGCCGGAGGCCGTCGCCGCCGCCACCAGCGTGCATC
>DAHWHV010000419.1 GCA_027335545.1 Clostridia bacterium | reverse complement strand
CCCTCCCGCCGGAGGCGCCCACGGGGCTGGCCGGGGGCCTCTGGCGGGAGGGGGCCCTCCTGCGCGCGGCCCCCCTGGGCGCCCTGCCGCCAGGGGTGGGTGCCGGTTGCCGCCCCCTGGCCGTCCCGGCCGTGGTCGGGGGGGCGTGCACCCTGCTGCCGCGGGCCGCCGCGGCCCGGCTGGTCCGCTCGGCCGGGGCGGGCCCCTGGGCCGCGGCGCTGCGGTGAGGGTGGGGGGCAGGGGCGGCCCCCCACGGGGCGGTCGGTGACTCACGCCGGGGCGGGCTTGGCGGTCTTGCCCTGGCTGCGCGCCTCGGCGGTCTCCAGGCGTTGATCTGGGCGGTCATTAGCGGAAAGGCCTGGGCGACGGTGATCTTCCGGGCTGTTGGACGCGTCCACGTCCCAGCGGTTCCCCGAGTCCCAACCGACGTCGTGCCGCCCGCGGCGTCGCCCGGGGCGGCGTGGCGCACGGCGGTGGGACGCAGGGGATGGAAGCGGCAGTGTAGCGGCCCCCGAGGCCGCGGGCGGGCCGAGGGGCAGCGCGCCGGCCAGGTCTGCGGGTAGGCCGGGGCTCCGGGCAGGGAGGGGGCGGCGCGGTGCGTACGGGGCTCGACCGCTTGCTGGAGCGGGTGCCGGAGGAACTGCGCGGGGCGCGGGTCGCCCTGCTCTCCCACGCCGGGGCGCTGAGCGGGGACGGCGCGGCGGCCGTGGACGCCCTGGCCGCGCACCCGGGGCTGCACCTGGTGCGCCTGCTGGCCGCGGAGCACGGTCTGCGCGGCGAGCGGCCGGCGGGGGAGGCGGTGGCGGACGGCCGCGACGGACCCAGCGGCCTGCCCGTGGTCAGCCTCTATGGGGGCGCAGGCGCGGGCGCCGCGCTGCGGGGGTGTGACGCCCTCCTGGTCGACCTCCAGGACATCGGCTGCCGCTACTTCACCTTCCCGGGCAGCGTCCGCCGCCTCCTGGGCCCCGCCGCCGCGGCGGGCTGCCCGGTCTGGGTGCTGGACCGGCCCAACCCCCTGGGCGGGGAGACGGCGGGTCCCGTGGCCGTCCCGGTCGCCGCGCGCTCCCTGGTGGCTGCCTTCTCCGTCCCGGTGCGCCACGGGCTGACCCTGGGCGAGCTCGCCCTGCTGGCGGCCCGGGAGGACGGCCTGCCCCCCGGGGCCGTGCGCGTGCTCAGCGTCGAGGACTGGCGGCGGGCCGACGGCTTCCCGGCGTGGGGGCGGCCCTGGATCCCCCCGTCCCCCAACAGCAGCGGCCCGGAGATGGCGGAGCTCTACCCGGGCACGGCCCTGGTGGAGGGCACCAACCTCTCGGAGGGACGCGGCACGCCGTACCCCTTCCGGCAGCTGGGGGCGCCCTGGGTCGACGGGCCGCTCTGGGCGCGCCGGGCGGCCCCGCTCCTGCCGGTCGGCCTGCGGGTGCGCCCGGTGTGGTTTGTCCCGACGGCCTCCAAGCACGCGGGCGCGCCCTGTCAGGGGGTGGCCCTGGACCTGGTTCCGGGGGTGGCCCGGGCCGCGGACGCCGCCCTGGTCTCCGCCGTGCACCTGCTGTCCCTGGCGGTGGAGGCGGGTTGGGTGGCGTTCGTGGCCCACGGGGGGGGGCACTGGCTGGATCGCCTCTCCGGGGGCCCGGCGTTGCGGGAGGCCCTGGGCCGCCCGGCCGCGGTGGAGGAGCTCCTGGCGGGGTGGCGCGCCGAGGCCGCGGCCTTCGCCCGCAACCGACCCGTGGACCTCTACCCGGCGTGAGCCCGGGGCACCGGGGCGGTCCGCCCGCCCCGCCGGCTCACCGCCCTGCATCCGCCCCGGCCCCCGGACCCACCTCGGTCCCCCGCTCCCCCCGGATCAGATGGCGGGGAGTTCGATGCGCACCTCGTCCCGCTCCGCCGCGGAGCCGTAGATCGCATCGAGGATCGCCGTGGAGTGCAGGATCTCCTCACCGGGGATCGGGGCCGGTCCGCCGGTGCGCACCGCCTCGACGAACGCCTCGATCTTGCGGAAGAAGCTGTCGCCCCAGTTCCCGCCCTGCTTGGGCACGTCGGTCTGCACCCCCAGGCCGAAGCGGTCCTGATACAGCCGCATCTCCGAGAGGTTGAAACCGCCCTCGGTGCCCAGGAAGAAGGTCTGCCCGAGGGTGGCGGCGTGCATGGCCCAGCTGATCTTGAAGACCAGCGTCGCGCCGCCCTCCAGGCGGATCATGGCCATGCCGAAATCCTCCACCGTGAAGTCCTCGGGGCGCATCTGCCCGCCCCAGGCCTGGCGCGCATAGTTGGGCGAGGTGCCGAAGTGGTTGCCGGTCACCGCCGAGACGGTGAGCGGCCTGGGGTTGCCCATGATGTGCATCGCGGTGTCCAGTGAGTAGCAGCCGATGTCCAGGATCGCCCCGCCGATGGCCGTCTCGCGCCGGACGAAGGTGCCGCCGGGGATGCCCTTGCGCCGCCCGCCCCCCGTCTCGGCGAAGTAGATCTGGCCGAGGGCACCGGAGGCCACGACGCGGCGGGCGGTCATCACGTCGGCGTCGTAGCGGGTCTGGAAGCCGATGGAGAGCATGCGGCCGGTGCGGCGCGCCGTGCGGACCATGTCCAGGCCCTGCTCCAGGGAGACGGCCATGGGCTTCTCCAGGAGCACGTGCTTGCCGGCGTTCAGGGCGTCGATCGTCGGCTGGTAGTGGGCCGCGTTGAACGTGCAGACGCTGACCGCGTCCAGGTCCTCGCGCAGCATCTCGCGGTGGTCGCTGAAGGCGCGCGCCCCCGCAAAGCCGAAGCGCTCGATGAACTGTTGCGCCCGCCCGGGGACGACGTCGGCCACCGCGGCCACCCGGACCCCGGGCACCTTCTTGTACCGCTCGGCGTGGGCGCCGGCGATGCCCCCGGAACCGATGATGCCGATGCGGACCTCGCCCAGCTCTGGCAAAGGGAGCCCTCCCTCACGACGGGCCGCGGCGCCGCGGCCCGTGCGCGCATTCGCAGCGGCGGCCGGCAGACCTGCCGCCCACCGTGCGCCACCTGCGCGGCCGCCGGCGCCTCCAGTCCCGCGGCGCCCGGCTGCCCTCCCCCGGGCGTCGCAGGAGCCCCTCGCCAGCCACTCCCCGCGGCGCCGCCGCGCCGCGCCGCGACGGCCCCCCTCACAGCCGGGCGTACAGGTAGGTGGAGAGCGCGGCGAGCCCCCCCGTGAAGACCAGGACACCCAGCGCGGCGAGGAGCAGCCCGCCGAGGCGGCGCAGCAGGGGGAGGGCCGGGGCCAGGCCGGGCAGGACGCTCCGGCCGCGGGCCACCAGCGCGGCGAACCCGAGGAAGGGGACGGCGAAGCCCAGGGTGTAGGTGAGCAGCAGGCCGGCGCCGACCCCCACGTGGGCCGTGGAGCCGGCCAGCAGCAGGATGGAGGCCAGGACCGGACCCACGCATGGCGTCCAGCCGAAGGCGAAGGCGGCGCCCAGCAGCAGGGGCCCCCAGGGGCCCGAGCCCTGCGGGCGGTGGCGCACGCCCACCGGCCCGCCCA
>DAHWHV010000409.1 GCA_027335545.1 Clostridia bacterium | reverse complement strand
CGGGGGCGGCCGTGACGCGCCGGCGGGGGCGCCCCCGGGCGGGCGCGCGGGCGCGCCGTGGCGCCTGGCGATCACCGGCGGTGGGACGGGCGGGCACATCTATCCGGCTTTGGCCGTTGCGGACGAAGCGGCGCGCAGGCTGGGGCCGGTGGAGGTCCTGTTCATCGGGGCCCGCGGCGGGATGGAGGAGCGCCTCGTCCCCCAGCACGGGCTGCGCTTTGTGGGCTTGCCGGTAAGCGGGCTCGTGCGCAAGCGCCCCCTGGAGGTCGCGCGCTCCCTGGCCACCCTGGGGCGGGCCGGGGTCCTGGCCCTGGCCCTGGTGCGGCGCTTCCGCCCCCACGTGGTGGTGGGCACGGGCGGGTACGCCGCCGGCCCGGTGGGGCTTGCCGCCGCCGTGCTGCGCGTCCCTTTGCTGCTCCAGGAGCAGAACGCCGTACCTGGTGTCACCAACCGCCTCCTGGCGCGGGTCGCGGCCACCGTGGTGGTGCCCTTCGCCGACGCCGCCTCCCGCCTGCCGCGCGGCTGTCCGGTGCTCGTGGCCGGCAACCCCGTGCGCTCGGGGATCCGCGGGGTGGAGCGGGCCGGGGCCAGGCAGCGTATGGGGCTGCCGCCCGGGGGCCGCGTGGTGCTCTGCATGGCGGGCAGCCGGGGATCCGCCGCCTTTGTGCGCCTGCTGGGGGAATGGCTGCCACACCTCCAGCCGGGGACCCTGGTGTTCGTCAGCGGCCTGGCCCACCACCAGGCCGCTGAGGCGGCGCTGGCGGGCCGCGCGCTGCCTCCGGGTGCCCGCGTGCGCTGCGAGCCGTACATCGACGCCATGGGGGACGCGCTGGCCGCGGCCGACCTGGTGATCTGCCGCGCGGGGGCGATGACCCTGGCGGATCTGGCGGCCGCCGGCAGGCCGGCCCTGCTGATCCCCTCGCCGTACGTCACGCACCACCACCAGGAGGAGAACGCGGCGGTGTGGGCCCGGGCCGGGGCAGCGGTGGTGCTGCCGGAGCGGGACGCCAGCGGGCGGCGGCTGGCGGAGGAGGTGCGCGCGCTGTTCGGGCGGCCCGAGCGCCTGCGTGCCATGGCGGACGCCGCGGCGGGCCTCGGCGAGGTGGACGCGGTCGGCCGCATCGTGGAGCGGATCGGGGCGCTTGCCGGACGGAATGAAAGGGGGTGACCGGTCTGGAGGGCCTGGCTGGCGTGATGCGCGGTGTGGCCCGGCTGGGCGAACCGCTCGCGTCCCACACCACGCTGCGCGTCGGGGGACCGGCGGATGTCTACGCGGTGCCGGCCTCGGAGGCAGACCTGCGCGCGGCGCTGGCCTGGGCCCAGCGGACCGCCCGCCCCTGGCGCGTCATCGGGCTCGGCAGCAACCTGCTCTGTCCCGATGAGGGGTATAAGGGCCTGGTGCTGAGCCTGGAGCGGGCCTGTGCGGCCTGGCGCCTGGATGGCGACCGCCTGTGGGCCGGCGGGGGCGTGCACCTGGCCCCCCTGGTGGCGCGCACGGCGCGCCTGGGGCTCGCCGGCCTGGAGGGCGTGGCGGGCGTCCCGGGAACCGTGGGCGGCGCCCTGGCCATGAACGCGGGCACGCCGAAGGGCGAGATGGCCGACGTCGTGCGTTGGGTGCGCGTGCTGTTGCCGGACGGGCGCATCTGTCGCTGGAGTCGTGCGGAGATGGGCTTCGGCTACCGGACGAGCCGCCTCCAGGAGGAGGACGGCATCGCCCTGGATGCGAAGTTGCAACTCCGCCCCGCGGACGCGGCCACCCTGCTCCGCGACCTGCGCGAGCGTGCGGCCCAGCGCCGCCGGACGCAGCCGCTGGAGCTGCCGAATGCCGGCAGCATCTGGCGCAACCCCCCAGGGGACTACGCCGGCCGGTTGGTCGAGGCGGCCGCCTGCAGGGGGATCCGCCGGGGTGATGCCCAGGTGTCGCCCAAACACGGCAACTTTATCGTCAACCGGGGCAGGGCCACGGCCGGGGACGCGATCGCCCTGATGGCGGAGGTGCGGGCGGAGGTCGAGCGACGCTTTGGGGTCCGCCTGCACGCCGAGATCCGTTGGCTGCTCGGTCAGGAGGCCCTCGAGGCGCTGCTGGATCGCCCGCCAGGGTGAGGCGGAGGGGGGGGGCGCTGGGTCGGTCGCCACGCCATGGGGCGACGGCCGCCGCCGGGGCGGCAGGGGCCGTCCAGGGCGCCCAAGACGCGGTGCTTCCCGCTCGCTGGGCGCCTGCGGGCGCGAGCGCCCTGGCTGCTGCTCGACGCACCCCGGCGCAGCGATGTCGCCACGATGCGCCGGTTCCTCGGACACCCGCGCCTCGACGTCCGCACCGTCGACGGCGCGGCCCAGGCTGGCCGCCACAGGGAGGCCTGGTCTAGGACTCCGGCAGCACCGCCGCCACGTCCCCGCGCGCGTCGGCGAGATAGACGGCCGGCTCCGGCGAGAGCGGCGCCGGCCTCCCGCGCACGTAGGTGCCGGCCAGCAACGTGACCGTACCCACGGGGCAGCCGGCGCTCGTCCACGTCCGCCCGCCGTCGGTGCTGCGCAGCAGCCCCGCGCCTGGCCGCGCGGCAAAGAGCGTACCCCCGGATGGTCCGCCCACCGTCACCGCGGTTCCCCCGCCGAGGCCGGGTACCGCCCGCCACGGCCCGGCGGCGTGGGCGGCGGTGTAGAGGCCGTCGGGCCCGACGGCCCAGAGCGCGCCGACGCCCACCGCCACGTCGCGGACGGGCGCGGCCAGGACCCGCGCCCAGGCCGCGCGGCCCGAGGTGCTCTGCCAGAGCCCGCCGGGCCCGCCGGCCAGGAGGGAGACCGGTTGGCCCTGCCAGCGAGCGGACCCGGCGGACCCAGTCCGTGGGACGGCCGGCGGCACGGCGGTGAAAAAGGCCGCGCCGCCCGGGACCGTCGCCGTCAACCCCCAGGTGGTCTGCAGCCCCGTGAAGGTCGTCTGCCAGGTGCGTTCAAAGAGGCTGCCCCTCACCACGGCCCACAGCGGCACGCCAGACGGGTAGACGGGGGTGAACACCGCTCCGGCGGCGCCGTTCAGTCCTGGCACCGGCAGCCAGCTGACCCCGCCGTCCTGGCTCGTACGCAACCCCGCCGTCGTTGCCGCCCACCACTGGCCGTACCGGTCTACCGCCAGGGCCGTGGTGCGTCCCGGATCGCCGGCCAGGGTCCACGTCCGCCCGCCGTCGGCGGTGGCGAACACCCCCCTGGCCGTGGCCGCCAACGCCGTGTCGGGCGCGCCAGGCGCCGTGGCCAGGGCGAGGACCGGCCCGCCGAGGGCGGCCCAGCGGTTCGCGGCGCCGGCGAAACTGCGGCAGGCCCCGAGGCTGCTGCCCCCGACATGCACGGTGAGGGCCTGCCCGGCCACCGTCACCCGCCACGTGCCGGGGACGCTGAAGGCGGTTGTAGACGCCGCATAGACCCCCGCCGCTACGCGGACGGCGGTCGCGCGGCCGGAGACACGCGGCCCTCCCACGAGGGAGATGGTGAGCGGGAGCAAGCGGGCGGCCGCGCCCCCGTCCAGGACCTCCACGGTTTCCACGCCGGCAAGGGCCGACGAGAGCCGCAGCGTGACCCTGCCGCTGCGGGCGCTCACCCCCGGCGTGCCGCTCGGTAGCGTCAGTGCCCCCCGCGCCCCCGCCGCGGGACGCGTCAGCACCGGGCTGAAGGCGGCTGCCGCCACGACGAGGCAGAGTGCGCCGCCCGCCGCGGCGCCACGCGGCGGGCGCGGCAGGACCCCGCAGGCGAGCGCGACCAGGGCGGCCAGCGTGCCCAACCCGGCGGCGAGGGGGATCGGGTCTGTGCCCAGGGCGAGTCCGGCGGCCGCGGCCCGCAGGCCGAGGACCACGCCACCGCCGACCGCCAGCGCGGCGCCGATCCAGCGGATGCCGGCCCCGCCCTCCTGGCTGCGCCGGCGGGATAGCCCCGGCAGGGCCCCTGCCGTGAGGGCCAATCCCGCCGCGGCTGCCCATGCGGGAAGGAGCGCGCCGGTGCGCAGGGGCGGCAGGGTGGCCAGCAGCAGGGCCAGGGTCAGCGCGGCGGCGCCGATGGCCAGCGGGCGGCGCCGCGCGAGCACCGCCAGAGCGAGCAGCGCAAGGGCGGCGGCCAGCAGCCCGTCCAGGGCCACACCCCGTCCCATGAGGGCAGGGAAGAGCGGGCTGCGCACTAGGCGTGGCAGGCCCACACCGGCGGCTAACGCGACCCGCTCCAGGGCGGCCAGCAGCGCCCCCGCTATCACGAACAGCGCGCCGCGCCGCGCCGTCCCGCGGCGCGGCGCGGCGCCGGTGGCTGCCGTGCCGCCCAGGAAGAACAGCGCGCCGGCTAGTGCCACCGCGGTCCAGAGGTCCAACCAGAACCCGGGCCGTGCCGCGGTGGCTCCACCATACGCGGCGCGTGCCAGTGACGGCGGCAACGGGCCGCCCCGCCACACGGTGAAGGTGGAGGAGCCCTGCGCCCGGCCGCTGCTCCACAGAATGGTATACGTGCCGCTGGCCGCGGTGGCGACCGCCACCTGGGCGACGGTACCGTGCACACCGACGGGTCCGGCGGCCCGCTCGTCGCCCTGGGTGTCCAGGACCTGGAGTTGGACGGGTGGGGTCGGCGCGGCGGGAAAGCGCACGGCGACCGCCCGCGGACCGGCGGTAAGGACCGCGCCCGGCGCGGGATCGACCGCGACGACCTTGTCCGGCACAGCCCCGGCCGCCCATACCGCGGCACACGGCGCGACACACGCTACGGCGGCGAGGACCCACGTCGCCAGCCGGCGCCCGACATGCCGACGCCCACGCCAAACCGGCGGCGGCCACAGTCCCCGCTGCTTTGATCGACCACGTAGCCTTTCGCCACCTGCGGCCGCCGCGCCCGACAGGCTGCGGCGACCCCCTGGTCCCACACCCTGTCGCCCGGCCGTCGCCCGCGGGGCCCCCTGGGGTCGCTTCGGCACCGTTCTAGAGAACGCAGCCAATCTCACACATCAGCACCTGTTAAGCGATGGCGGGCAGCCACGCGGCTGGCACTCGAACCAGCCCTCTCCTCGGCGCTTCGCAGGGGCTCAGGAGCCGCGAAGCGAACAAGGTGCGCCACTTTGGACAACGGAGCGCCTGCTCGGCATGATTCTCTGGGCCGCTATCGCCACGACTGGGGGCCCCGTCCGGAACCCCAACAGGCCGAGCACCGCGGCGGGCGGCGGCGTGGTCCCGAGCCTCACCCCCGGGTGCCGCACGCCCCGTTCCGAGGAAAAGCTGTTCCATTCCGGCTCCTCAGGAGCCGCGCAACAAGAGACCTGACCTTCGCAGAGGGGCGGTCGCTGGCCTTAGTGCCCAGGGACCGGCCGCTCGCCACGACCTCACCCGATCGCGTCGCGGGGTCCTGCTGCCCAGCGGCGCCCGCCTGGCACTGCGAGATGCAGGCGAAATCGCGCTTTCGGCGGCATGTTCTCGCCGGTCGTGGGCGCCCGTTCCCAGCGGGTGCATCCGGGGAAACCGCGTGGCACTCCCGCCCACCCGATCGGGTGGCCGCCCCGCACCCCCGCCCTCAGCCCGCCTTGGGGCGCGCGCCCGCGCCCGGCTGGCCGCCGTCCACGTCCACGCCGAGCAACCGGCCGATCTCGTGGGCGCGCATGGCGCCGATGGCGTCGGAGTCGCGCATCAGCCGCAGGCGGGCGATCGGGCCGCTCTCGCGCCAGAGGTCTTCGTGCCGGCGCACCGACGCCTGGCCCGAGGCGACAAAGTCCTCCAGCAGGCGCTCGAACAGCCAGTCCGGATGGGCGAGGAGGAAGGCGCGCAGCGCCGCCGGCGGTTGCGCCGAGGCGAGGCGGGCACGCCACGCCGCGCGCAGGCCGGGGGCCCCGACGTCGGCCAACGCGCGGGCCGCGTCCTGCGCCACGCCCGGGTCGGTGTGGCCGACGGCCGCGGCCAGCACAGGAACCACCTCGCGCGAGAAGGCCCTGCGGCAGGCGAGCACGAGGGCCGCGGCCTCGGCCGCGGGCGCGCGGGCCACTGTTCGGGACAGCCCGTCCAGGGCGATCCGTCGCGCGTCCTCTGAGGGCGCCGTCAGCGCCGCCCGCAAGTCCGCCTCCGCGCGGCGCGCGCGCGCGCGCCTGCCGGCGTCGCGTACCGCCAGCGCCACGGCACCGACCACGGCCACCCCAACGACCACAAGGAGCACGGTGACACCGATCACCCGTATGTCCTGGTTCTTGGAGGCGTGAACCGCCGCGGAGAGGTCCCCGCAGATGCCGCCCACGCCCGTCCGCCGACCAGGTTCCGCCCCTTTCCGCCCTGGATGCGCCCCTCCCGGGGTCGCAGGCGACGGCGGACTCGATCCCCGCATCCCAGAGCGACCGTCCCCGCCCGCCGCGGCCACCCGCCGAGACCGCCCCGGCGCGGGGCCACCCCCATCCGCAGCGGCGCCGGGCCGCCGATGCCGCCCCGCACAAACGCGGCCATGCGGGCAGCCCCCTGACCGCCGGCGGCCGGCCGCCGCTCGCGGCAGAGGCCCGAACGCGCCGTGCAGCCAAAGCCCGCGCGCGCGGCGCGCGCCCCGCGGGTACCCGCCTGCCCCCGCACCCGGCACGTCCCGCAGAGACCGCAGGGTAGCCAGAACCCCGGCGCAGCGGCGCGATGCGCGGCGGGCGGGCAGCCGCTGGCGACCTCGGTACGTTCGGCGCCACGGCCGCGCGATCCTGCAGCCCGGTGGTGCGTGGGCAGGGGGCGTCCTTCCGGAGGGGGCGCCGTCGCCGCACGTGCCGCAGGGCGCCGCCGCCCGCCAGTCCGCGCGCCGACGCGTGTGCGCGTCCCCTCGGGCCGCGGCGTTTCCGCGAACGGCGCCCGCCGTGGCGCCC
>DAHWHV010000374.1 GCA_027335545.1 Clostridia bacterium | reverse complement strand
CGGGCCGGGCCCCGGCCGCGCGTAGCGCCGCTGAGACGGACATTGGGACTTGTCCCAGGACCAGCCGAGGCCGATGATGGCCACACCACAACCGAACCTCATAGCGACAGGGACATCGCGGTGCGCCCAGCGGGTGGGGCCGGCCGAACGGGCCGGGCCCGCCCCGGCCCCGGCTCGGCGGTGCCCGGCAGAGCCCGGTCGAATCCTGGAAACTCTTGACGCACAACGCCCCCCGCCCGGGGCAGGAGACCGGGGCCCTCCGAACCAATGCCCTGCCCCAAGGCACTCGGCGGCGACGGCGCAGGACCGGACCTTCCCGGGCCGGCAGGGGCTCGGGCGTCCATCCGGAGGAGGACGCACGCATTGTTAGCGCGGCAAGGGACCACGCTTCCGGCCCTGGATGGCCCGGCGGACCTCGCCGCCCCGCCCCCGGGCGGCATCGGTGCGGCCCTGCGGAGGCCCTGGTGGCGCCTGGCCCGCCTGACCCGGCGCCGCGTCGCGGCGCGGCTGCGCGCCCTGGGTCTGGTGCGTCGTGCTCGGCCCGTGCGTTGCCGTCGGCCCGAGGGCGAGATGCTCTTCCCGTTCGGCAAGCCGCTGGAGACGGGGGCGCCCGCGCGCGAGATCCGCATCCCGCACTCGGCCCTGGCCGTTGCGCTGGTGCGGGCCGGCGGCGTCGGGCTGCCGTTCTCCTGGCAGAGGCTCTCCGGGGCGCACGGGGCCGTCGCGCTCCGCCTCCGCTCCTGCGATCGGGCGGCGCCCGCCAGTACGGTGGTCAAGTTCCTGGAGATGGCCGATCCCGACGACGCGCGGGAGGTGCGCCTGTATACCTCGCCGCTCCTGCGCGAGTTGCCGCCCGCCTGCCGGCGCCCCCGCTGCTACGGCTCGTGGCGAACGGAGGGGATCACCGCGCTCTTCCTGGAGGACCTGGGGCCGGTGAGCGGCTTGGCCGCCTCCGCCTACACCTGGTCCCCCGCCGGCTACCGCACGGCCGCTTGGGGGCTGGCCCACCTGGGCGGGGCCTACCTGGAGGCGCCGGCCCTGCGGGAGCCCTGGCTGCGGCCGACCCACACCCCGACCCAGGCCCGCCGCTGGCTGGTGCACGAGGACTGGCAGCGCGGCGTCCTGCCGGACACGACCCTCTGGCAGCGCATCCAGCGCTGCTGCTCGGGGACGGAGGCCCTGCTGCGGGCCTTCGCCGCCCTGCCGCCGACGCTCTGCCACCACGACGCCCAGCCGAGCAACATCGTCCTGGGCCGCGGGCGGGGCGGCCTGTCGCTGCTGGACTGGGAGTTGACCGGCCCGGGCCCGCTGGGGGACGACCTGGCCCCGCTGGTGTGGGGCTCGTGGTCCTGTAGTTCCCCGCGCGCCCTGGCGGCGCGGGAGCGCTGGGTCCTGGCGGCCTACCTGGACGCCTTGGCGGAGCTCGGCCTGAGCGTCGACGCCCCGCTACGGCAGTCCGTGCGCCTCGCCTACCTGGTCTCCAGCGCCGCCGGCTACCTGGCCGCCATGGCCGGCGGGGGCTCGGCGACGGTGGTGGAGATGGTCCTGCGCCGCTGGGAGGAGGCCTGCTCGTTGGCGCGGTAGGGCGGGTTTGGGACGGGCGGCCCCGTCCTACCCGCAACCCCGGGGTTGCGCCAGCCGCCGCGCGGCGGCGCAGCCCGTCGAGCCGGGGCAGGCGCGCCGCTCATCCCCCCGCCGCGAGGCCCGGCCTCTGGACCCCGGCTTCTCGACGCCTACGCCGAGCGGCGCGGCCTGGGGCGCATCGACTTGGTGAAGATCGATGCGGAGGGGGCGGAGCGCGACATCCTCGCGGGAATGGAGCGGTCCTTGGCGCGCATCGGCGCCCTGGTGCTGGAGTGGCACGGCGCGGAGCGGCGCGCCTGGGCCGCGGAGGCCCTCGGCGCCCGCGGCTTCCGCCTCGCGCTGGCCTGCGCCAGCTTCGGCACCCCCGAGGGGGGTGCGACGGGCATCCAGTACTACCTTCCGGGGTGAGGGGCTGAGGGGCCGGGGGGGGCCGGCGGGGGGGCCCGGGGAGGCCCGCCCCGCTGGGCCCTGGTGACGCCGGCAGCCACCCCGGCCTCGTTCCCTCCCGCCCC
This sequence comes from Clostridia bacterium, assembly GCA_027335545.1. The sequence continues at coordinate 1,620 of DAHWHV010000374.1, read as the reverse complement.
CCTTCCCGGCCCCTCCCGGCTCCCTTCCCGGCCCCTGCCGCCTCCCTCCCGGTAGCCGAGGCCTCGGGCCGGGCGGGGGCCCCCTCACGCCCCTGCCGGCGGCGACCCACCCGTCCGGGGCGGGTCTGTGAGCCGGTACAGCACGACCGTCCGCTCGTCGATGATCGTGCGACCCGGGAGTTGGAACCGCCTCACGGGCACGCCGGCGGCGGCGATCGCCGGGAGCCAGTCGGGGTAGATCGCCGCGTACAGGGGACGGCCCTGCAGCCCGCGCGCTGCCAGGAAGCGGGCCAGCGCGGCGAGTTCCCCCGGCTGCCCCGGGGTGCGGGCCGCGGCGGCGAAGCCCCGGGTGGCGATGCCCACGGCGTCGATGGTGTAGCGGTGCCCGTAGTAGGCCATCGCCCCGGCGTCGTTGACGACGAGCACGGCGCGCCGGGGCAAGACCCGCCGCACCCAGCGCCCGATGGCGACCTGTTGGCCGGAGATCTCGCCGCTGGCCCGGTGGAAGGTCGTGACCGCGCCGGGGAGGCCGAGCAGGGCCAGCCCCAACGCGGCGACCGGCAACGGCCGCCGCAGGCGCCCCGCGCCGTCCCAGGCCGCCAGCAGCAGCAGGGGCAGGTATGGCACCAGGTAGCGGCCGAACTGGTAGAACACCGCCTGCGGGCCGAAGGCGGCGCCCTCCAGGGCCAGCCCCGCGCCGGCGACCAGGGCCAGGGCGCGGCCGCGCCGGGCCAGCGCCGCCCATGCCAGCAGCACGGCCCCCGGGAGCAGCTCGGGCAGGAGCGGCCCGTGCCCGGGACCCGCCCAGCCCCAGGGGTCCACGACCGCCGCCGCCGCCCCGACCAGCGCCTGCGCCAGCGTGTGGCCCAGGGCGAGCCCCGGCGTCAGGGCCAGGAGCTTGGCGCTGCCGCCGGCCATCACCGGTGTCCCCGTCCAGCGCCACATCGCCAGGGCGTAACCGCCCAGGGCGATCCCGGGGAGCAGGCCGTACGGCCGCCGCAGCAGGGGGGCGACCACGGCCACGGCGAGGGCCACGTCCGGTCGCGCCAGCGGCAGCAGGCAGGCCACGGCCAGCGCGCGGCGCTCCGCCCCGGCCAGCCAAGCCTCCGCGCCGGCGCAGACCGCCACCAGGACCAGCGGGACCTCCAGCCCCCCCCAGAGGGAGATGGCCACGGCGCCGGTCGCGCACACGGCCCCCGCTAGGGCGGCCGCCTGCCAGTCCGCCGCGCCCAAGGCCGAGGCGGCGCGGCGGCAGAGCCAGGCCGCGGCCAGCGCGCAGACCAGGGCCACCCCCAGGGCCCACCACAGCATCCCGGCGCCCCGGACACCCACCCAGCGGCCCAGCGTCAACAGGCCGAGCCAGAGCAGCGACGTGGCCGCCGAGGTGGGCGGGTCACCGGGGTTGTACTGCAGCCAGTGCCCGCCGGCCGCACTGCGCGCGTAGTCCAAGTAGATGTATGGATCGTCCAGGGGCACCCCGGGGCCATGCCGCCACCCGGCCCGGACGAACACGACGGCCAGGGCCGCGATCCAGGCCACCAGGGCCAGGTCCCAGCGGCGCACGACCCTCCCCCTCCCCATCGCCTGGCGGGATGCGCGCGGCGTCGCCCCCTCCCCCCC
>DAHWHV010000153.1 GCA_027335545.1 Clostridia bacterium | reverse complement strand
CCGTCGCCCGCGCCATGGCCCATGCCCCCCGCGTCAAGGCCCACGCCGCCGCCATCCCCTGCTGGAGACGAGGGAGTGGCCGCATCCGTCCGCCTCCCTCTCTCTGGGGCCCCGCGACGCAACCCAGGGATGCAGCCCCGCGACGCAGCCCCGGGATGCAGGGAGGGTATGGCCCGGGGTACGGGGCGCATGCTTGCCGGTTCCCGCCCGCGCGGATACGCGCTGGCGTCCCGGGCCACAATGAACCCACCACCGGGGCGGGACGCAGACCGCCCAGGGCAAGATGAGGGACACGGGGGAATGACCGATGGCACAGGGCGCCTCCTCGAACCGGGCACTGGTCCGCGGGGCCGAGCAGGCTCTGGATCGCTTCAAGTACGAGGTGGCTCAGGAGATTGGGGTCAACGCGCCGGCGGACGGCTACTGGGGGGACATGCCCTCGCGGCAGTGCGGCGCCGTCGGCGGACACATGGTCCGCCGCCTGATCGAGTTGGCGGAACAGCGGATGGTCGGCGGGGCCGGGCCCCGCAACGTCTGATCCGTCGCCCGCGGGGCGTGGGGACGCGGGGCGCCCCCACGCCCGCGCCATCCGGGAGGTGATCCCGTGCGCTACGTGTCGGCCCTGGCGATCAAGTTCGCCCTCCAACTGGCCCTGCTGGCGCTGGTCCTCCCCCTGGCCTACTCGCTGACCACGGGGGCGCTCTGGGAGACGGCCCTCATCCTTTGGATCGCCTCGTTCCTCGTCGGGGACCTGGTCGTGCTGCCGGCCGCCGGGGCCGTGGTCGCGGCCGTCGCCGACGCGGTCCTGGCGATGGTCGTCCTGATGCTGGTGCTGCAGGTCGGCGTCACCTGGGCCCTGTTCGGAATCGGCCTCGCCGTCGGCGTGGTCGAGTTCTTCTTCCACGACGCCCTGCTGGCCCACGGCTTCGGGCGGTCCCGCGCCCACGCCTGAGGCGGGGTGGGCTGGGCGGGGGACCGCCAGGGGTCCCCAGGGGCCCCTGGCGGTCCCATGGCCCCTCCCCAACATGCTAGAATCGGTTCGGGCCGCGGGCATCCGGCCTGCGCCCGGGCGCCGCCCGCACTCGGAGGCCGGGGCCGCGCGGGCCCGCCGCTCCGGTGCCGGGGTTCCGCGTCTGGGCGGGGGCAACCGGCGGCAGGAAAGGGACGAGCGCGTGTCGCCGGGTCGGGAGCCCCCCTGGGGCCTGTATGTGCATATCCCTTTCTGTCCGTACAAGTGCGACTACTGCGACTTCGTCGCCGTTGGGGGCGGGTCCAAGGTCGCCCGTTGGCACGCCGCCTATCCGGCGCTCGTGCTCGCCGAGGCGCGCCGCTGGGTGGCCCGGCTGCGGCCGCGCCCGCCGGTCTCCTTCTTCTACGGCGGCGGCACGCCCACGCTGCTGCCGCCCCAGGCGTTGGCGGACCTGCACCGCGGCCTTACCGCGCTCTTGGCGCCGGCGCCAGACGCCGCGGTTCCCGGGGGCTCCGCGGAGGAGGTTCCCGAGGTTCCCGAGGTTTCTGTCGAAGCCAATCCCGGGACGGTCACGGTCGAGGGGCTCTCCGTGCTGCGCGCCGCGGGCTTCAACCGCCTCTCCCTCGGGCTGCAGGCGGCCCAGGACGACGTCCTGGCCGCGCTTGGTCGGGGCCACACCTTCGCCGACTTCCTCGCCGCCTTCGGCGCGGCCCGCGCCGCCGGCTTCGAGCACGTGAGCGTCGACCTCATGTACGGCCTGCCCGGCCAAGGGACGGCCCAATTCGCGTCCGGCCTGCGCGCGGTCCTCGCCCTCGGGCCGGAGCATCTCTCAATTTACGGGCTGCAGCTGGAGGAGGGTACGCCCTTCCATGCGCGGGTCGGTCGCGGCACCCTCACCCTGCCCGACGAGGACGCCTGCGCGCGGCAGTACGCGGTCGCGCGCCGTCTGTGCGCGCGCGCCGGCTTCGAGCACTACGAGATCAGCAATTTCGCCCGACCCGGGCGGCGCTGCCGCCACAACCTCCTGTACTGGCGCAACGCCGACTACCTGGGGCTCGGCGTCGGGGCCCACTCCCACTGGCACCAGGCCCGCTGGGCGAACACCCCGCGGCTCGCGGCCTATCGCGACGCGGTGGGCGCGGCCGACTTCGGCTGGGTCTGCGACCGGGAGCCGGCGGACGCGGGGCGCGAGCGGCGCGAGACCGCCTTCCTCGGGCTGCGCCTGCTCTGGGAGGGCATCGACCTGGGGGGCTTCGCGGAGCGTCACGGGGTGAGCCTGGATGCGGCCTTCCCCGGGGTTGCCGCGGACCTCGTGCGCGAGGGGCTGTGCACACGTGACGCGACGGCCCTGCGCCTGAAACCAGAGGCCGTGGCGGTGGGCAATCGGGCCTTCGCCGCCTTCGTCTGAGGCGTGGCTGCCGCTGAGGCGGGGACGGGTGGGCCCGGGCAGGAGGCTCCGCCGGCGCACCCGCGCGCGCGTAGGGCCGGGCGGGGAGGGCGAACGGGCGAGGGGACACCGCCGCGGAGCACCGCCGCGGAGCACCGCTCGCCGCAGGCGAGCTTCGCTCCGCTGGCGCGCCCGACCTGGGCCAAGGCGGTTCCACCCGCACGACCGGCGTCGGCGGGCCCCAGCGCGACCACGCCGCGACGGCGGCTCTGCGCTGCCAGGCGAAGGCACGGGAGGGGCGGGCGGAACCCTATCGGGAGATACGG
>DAHWHV010000367.1 GCA_027335545.1 Clostridia bacterium | reverse complement strand
CCTCGTTCAGCGCCGGGGTGCCCAGGGGCCCCTTGCGCATCGGCGCCAGCACCTGCACCCCGGCTGGCCGTGCCCCCGCCGCCAGCATCCGCCGCACCTCGTCGACGACGCGGCCGGCCATGGCGTCGCGGGTCCTGCGGTTGATCCCGTCCTGCTGCACCTGGGGCAGGTGCAGCGGCGCCCGCGGGAAGACGGCCGCGCGGAACGCCGCATCCCCGGCCGATGCCTCCGGCGCGCGCCCCGCGTTCACCTCCCGGGCGGCCCGCGCCACCGAGCCGCCCGCGTCGGTGCGGTAGATGCACTCCAGACGCGCGACCGGCAGCGGTGCTGCCCGGCAGAGGTGGTGGAACGGCGCCCCGGGTCCCACCGGCGGCAGTTGGTCGGCGTCGCCCACGAACAGCACCGACATCTCCGGCGGGACCGCCGCCAGCAGCGCCGCCATCAGCGGCATGTCGATCATGGAGCCCTCGTCCACAACGAGGAGCCGACCTTCCAGCGGCTCCTCGGCGTTGCGGCCGAAGCCCTCGCCGGGGCTGTACTCCAGGAGGCGGTGGATCGTCTTCGCCGGTAGCCCCGTCACCTCATGCATCCGCCGCGCCGCACGCCCCGTCGGGGCGGCGAGCAGGATCGCGGCGTCCCCAATCCCCAGCAGCCGGGCCCCCGCGATGACGGCGCTCGTGGTCAACGTCTTCCCCGTGCCGGGGCCCCCTGTCAGCACCGAGGCACGGCGGCACAGCGCCTGCGCCACCGCACCCGCCTGCACGTCGTCCAGCGGACCCCGCACCCCGGGCCGCGCGGCCAACGCAAGCGCCGCGGCCCGCGTGCAGAGCCCCGGGGCATCGGCGGCGGACGCAGCGACAATCCACTCCCGCACCGTCTCCTCGGCCCCGCGCAGGTAGGGCAGGTAGACCCGCCGGCCGCCCTCCACGGAGTCCAGGGCGGCGGCGGCCACGGCCGCCTGCAGCGCCCGCGCGAGGCCCGGCGTCAGCGCGGCCAGGGCACCCCGGCCATAGCCCGTCTTGGCGGCGATGTCCCGCAGCACCCCGTCCGCGCGCTGGACCACCTCCCCGCCGGGCAGGTAGACGTGGTGATCTTCGGCCGCCGCACCGCGCACGGTGTGGACAACGGCCGCGCGCAGCCGACTCGACGCGAGCGGCGCCACGCCCAGGGCGGCGGCAACGCCATCCGCCAGGCCGAAGCCGAACCCGTCCAGGTCGGCCAGGCACCAGGGGTCGGCGGTCACGCGCTCGATGGCGCCCGCGCCAAAGGCGTCCCAGACCGCCTGCGCCCGCGCCTGCCCAAGCCCGTGGCCCAGGCACCAAGCCAACACCCGCGCCCGGTCCAGGTCGTCTTTGGCCCGGGCCGCAGCGGCGCGCAGGGGGTCGCGGAAGCGCACCGGCACGGCCCCCTGGGCCCGCCCCAGCGCCATCAGGTCGTCGGCCGCAAAGTCCTCGATGCCCCCGGCCCCGACGGCGGCGGCGGCCAGACCCGCGGTCACACGCCCGATCCTCGGCTGGCGTTCCAACCATCGCGCCAACCCCTCTTCGCCGGCGCCCTCCGGCACGTCGGGCAGGAGGCCCTGGGCCTGGAACTGCTGGCCGTAGCGCGGATCCTCCACCCACTTCCCTTGGAGGCGCACCACATCGCCAACCTCGCCCCAGGCGGCAAACTCGCCCTTCGCGGTACAGGCGTCGCCGCGCTCCACATCGACGACCGCCCACACGGCGAAGGGACGGCCCGGGTCCTCGTTCGCAAAGACCTCGCGGACCAGTTCCACGCGGAGGACGGGGGCGGGCGAATCCTCCCCGCCACCCCCGCCGCCCGGCTTCGTCCCCACGGGCGCGGGCGGCGCAAACAGCGATACACGGGTCGCACTCACGTGGATCCCCTCTATGGGGGCGCGCCCGCAGGCACGCTTGGCTGTGGGCGACGTGGCGGGTCGCAGGAACCACGCCCCTGCGCAGGCGCTGCGGGTTGCGGGCGGCCCCCGCCCGGGGTACAATGGCCCCCGCGCGTGCGAACAGCGACGATGCGGCCACCGGCTCTATCGGGCGACCGCGCAAACCACCCCACGCTGCTCTGCTGCGGCCCAGACCGGGCCCCCTCCCCACGTTGCTCTGCTGCGGCCTAGACCGGCGCCACCCCGCCGCCGCGCCGGGATCATCCCGACCGCCACCCTACATGGCCTCCGCGCCGTTGCGTCGCGGTCGACCGCCGCCCGCCATCGCCCCCACACCCTCCCGGAAAGCGCGGATCCCCGCCTGCGGAACAACCACCAGCGCCGCGTCCCGCCGCAGGCTCTTGCGCACCGTTCCGTCCGTTGAGTGCTTTGCCCACGCAACCACCAACACCACCACGTCCGCCGCACCCACCGCCGCGGCCAGCCGATCGCCCGGCGCCGCCCGCCCGTCCAGGAACACCACGCCCGCCGCACCCAGGGCCAGCGCCTCCGCACGGTACGCCACGGCCCGATTGGGGTCGCCGATGACCAACACCCGCCGGTCGGCCAGCGGCGCCGACGCCTCGTCGGCCGATGCCGGCCGGTCGCACCGTTCGGCTGCCGCCTGCACGGCGGCCAGCCTCCGCTCGAAGTCCGCCACCAACCTCCCCACCTGGTCCTCGCTCTCCCGCAGCCGTGTTCGGAGGTCCGCGTTCTCCGCCTCCTGCTCCCGTAAGCGGGCCGCCAGCGACGCGACCCGCCCGGCCGCCGCCTCCGTGGCGTGCTCCGCCCTGCGCTGGGCCACCGCCGCCTGCTCCCGCGCCCGCGTCGCGTCGGCCCGCGCCCGCCCCTCGTGCTCCGACGCCTCCGCGGCGGAGCGTTGTGCCCGCCGCACCCCCTCCTCGGCCAGGGCCTGCGTGATCCGCGCCTCCGCGCGCCGGCGTTCCACCTCCTCGGCCAGCGCCGACATCTCCCGCACCACCGCCTCCGTCTGCCTGCCCGCGATCCCCTGCCCTTCCCCGGGCAGGCGGGCCAGCGCGGCATCGAAGGCCGGGTGTTTTCCGCCGCGGCCCGCCAGGTGCTCCAGGAGCGGCGCGACCAGGGGCGCCCTGCGCAGGGCCGCCAGCATCGCATCCTCGCCCCCGGCCACCGCCGCCAGCGATTTGACCCACCCACCGTCGGCCCACGCCAGCACCTCGTCCCGGCACGACGGCCGCAGGTAGCACCTCACCAGGTGCTGCGCCACGCGGACCGGGTCGCCCCGCCTCCTGACCTTCAGTGGGCACGGAAACCCCACTCCCTCGGCGACCCCCGCCGCCAACCGCGGCGCACAGTGCGCCGCGCTATACACCGACCACGCCGCCAACGCATCGGCTCGATCCACCCCGCATCTCCCCCCCCCCCGTCTGTGGGCGGGGAGAGGCGGGCCCGCCAACGATGGCGTCTCCCCCTATGGCGGGGCGGACGCGGAACCGGCGCCCCGGGGTCTGGGGCGGCCGAGTCAGGCTTTGTCCGCCCACGTCTTGCCCAGCGCCGCCTCGGCTGCGAGGGGTACGGGGTCCAGCACCTCCCGACCAGCCTCCTCCATCGCGGCGCGCACGGCTTCGCAAACCTCCTCCGCCCGGTCTTCGGGGCACTCGACCACGATCTCATCGTGGACGGAGGCGACCATCGCCGCGCCTGCCCGCAGCAACACCGGCCGGACGGCGACCATCGCGGCCTTGAGGATGTCGGCCCCCGTGCCCTGGTCCGGGCTGTTGGCCAACTCGGGCAGCCCCATGTTCGTGTCCGCCCAACGGCGGCAGCGCCCCAGCAGCGTCCGCGTCTCCCGCGCCCGCCGCGCATCCCAGTCCTGTGTTCGGTGGAACGCCGTCACACCGCGGTACGCCTCGAAGTAGCGGCGGCGGAACGTCTCCGCCTCCTCCTGCGTCATCGCCACCCCGTAGGAATTGGCGGCGTATGCCCGCAACCCATTGGCGCTCATGCCGTAGCACAAGCCGAAGTTGACCGCCTTGGCCATGCTGCGTTGCTCCTTGGTCACCTGGTCCAAAGGCACCCCCGCCACCAGGGACGCCGTCAGGCGATGCAGGTCCTCCCCGTTGCGGTACGCCTCCAGCATCCGCTTGTCCCCGCTGAGCTTGGCCATGATCCGCAGTTCCACCTGCGAGTAGTCGGCGATGACCAGGCAGCGGCCCTCACGAGCCACAAACGCCTTGCGGAATCGCGGGTCGTGCGGCACCTGCTGCACGTTCGGCCCCGAGCACGAGAACCGCCCCACCCCGTTCGCGCAAAGTTGGTGGTAGGAGGCGTGGATCCTCCTTGTCCTGTTATGGACCTTCTTGGGCAACGCCTCCCCGAACGCCGACAGCAGCTTGGACTGCTTCTTGTACGCCAGCAGCGCCGCCACCGCCGGCTGGTCCGCCGCATACGGCTTGAGCACCCCTTCCGCCGTGCCCTCGACCGGCAGCTTCATCTCCCGCAGCGCCGCCAGCACCTGCACCGGGGAGTCCAGGTTCAGGGCCGCGGGGACCTCCTCCACCCCGTCAAACATGGACTGCTGCCGCGGCACTGGAGCCCGGGCTGGCAGGAACGGCGTGATTGCCAGCAGGGCCTCGACCTTGGCCGCGGCGGCCTCCGCCCGAATCTCCTCCGTCAGCCCGGTCCAGTACGGCAAATCGAAACCGATGCCATCGTACTCCATGTCCGCCACCGGCACAGCGCAGGCGTCTTCGAGGGCCGCCACGGCGGCCAACCCCTCGGCATCGATCCCTTTGCGGCCATCGACCCCGTGCCACATCGCCCCGGCCAGCGGCACCATCACCCAAGCGTCCCGCGCCGCGTAGGCCACCTGCTCCGGCCGCAGGTCCCCCGCCCCCCAGTCGCCCTTCTGTTCCTCCTTGGGCAGGTCGATCCCCAGCCAGCGTTGCGCGACGGCGGCCAGGCCGTGCCCCTCCTCCACACGCAGTCCACAGGCCAGGAGTTGCGACCACAGCATGGGGTCGCTCACCGCGACCTCGGCCAGGGGGTCCCCGCCCAGCCCCGCCCGCAGCATGGACAGGTCGAACTTCGCGTTGTGCGCCACCGTGCGATGCCCAGCGCGAGCCCGTGCCGCCAGCCACTCCCGCAGCGGCGCGATATCCCCCACCGCCCAGGCGTCCACGACCCACGCCGCCCCGCCCGTCGCGAGTTGGATGGTGCGCACCCGGTCGGCGTGCGGGTCAAGCCCCGTCGTTTCGGTGTCCAGGCCGACGACGGGCGCCCCCTCCGTCGCGGCCAGGAGCCAGCGGAACTCCGCGGGGTCGGTCACGAGGGTAGCGGCGGGCGGGGCCGGGGCCACGGACACACGCGGCCAGGCCGGCGGGTCCGAAACGGCGGGGGTCGTGGGGGCGGCGGGTGCCCCTGCAGCCCCCCCAGAGGCCCCAGGACGCGTGGAAGGCGTGGGGGGTGGGCTTAGGGACACCCCGGCGTCGGCGGGGGCCCCAGCGGGCGCGACGGCCCCCCGACCGACCCCGGGCGCCGCCCGCGGGCCGCCAGGCACCCCACACGACGCGGAGGGGGCCGGGGTGGCCGGTGCCGGGGGCGAGGACCCCTCCGACGCGCCTACGGCCTTCTGGGGCGCCTCTACCCGCGTCGACGGGTTCGCCTCCCCTG
>DAHWHV010000351.1 GCA_027335545.1 Clostridia bacterium | reverse complement strand
GGCCCCCGACCACCCCGCCAGCGAGGCGCCGTCCCCCCCCGCACCCCCGCACGCGGTCCCGAGCGACCCGGCCGCGGCGGCCCGGGCGCCTCGGGGGGGAGGCCGCGGTGCGTCCAGGCGGCCGGCCCCTGCGGACGCCGCCCCCTCCAAACCCCAGGGGTCCACTCCGCGGCCCCGTCGAGCTGCAGGGGAGCCCGACCCCAGCTGGGGGACCGACTGGGCTACGGGCGGGGGCGGCACCGAGGGAGCGACGCCGTCTCCCGAACCGCCTCCCTCGTTGCCCGTGCCCGGCGTGGAGCGCGCCCCGGCGCGCGGTAGGCGGTCTCGAGGGGTCGGTTCGGTGTGAACGTCGTCCTTATCCTCTGTGACACCTTACGGGCGGACCACCTGGGTTGTTACGGCGGCGCGCTGGCCGCTTCCCCGTGGATTGACCGCCTGGCGGCGGAGGGCACGCGCTTCGCGCAGGCCTTGTCTCCGCACATCCCGACGCAACCGGCGCACACGACGCTGTTCAGCGGCGCCGACGTGTTCGCCCACCGCGTCGTGGCCCACGGGGGCGCCGTCGAGCCCCCCCGCGACGGGACGTGGCTACCGGAGCTCTTGGGCGCGGCCGGCTGCTTCACCGCAGCTGCCGACAACATCGGCCGGTGGATGCCGCGCGGGTTCGCCGGCTACGAGTCCTTCAATCTGGCCCCCTCGGCGGACGGGTACTGGCGTAAGGCCGATGCCACCCTGGCCGCTGTGCGGCGGTTGTTGCCGGCGGTGCGCGCCGCGGCAGCCGCTGGCCGCGACACCTTCACCTTCGTCCACTTCTGGGACCCGCACACCCCCTACTGCCCGCCGCCGCCCTTCCACCGGATGTTCTATGACGGGGAGGAGCGGCGCGCAGGGGACCACGCGCTCGACGCCCTCTGGACCTTCCTGCCCTTCGTCGACTACTTCCGTGGCTGGATGCCCGGGGTCACCGATCGCGCCTTCCCCCGCGCGCAGTACGCGGCGTGCGTGCGGGCGCTGGATCAGGGCGTGCAGCGCCTCTTCACCCTGCTCGGGGGTGCCGGCCTGCTGGACGACGCCCTGGTCGCGCTGACGGCGGACCACGGCGAGGAACTGGGCGAACACGGCATCTGGTTCGACCACCATGGTCTGTACGAGACGAACCTGCGGGTCCCGCTCATCCTGTGGGGTCCCGGGCGCGTGCCGCGCGGCCGGGTGGCGCTGAGCCTCGTGACGCTGCTGGACATCCTGCCCACGGTCCTTGCGGCCTTCGGCCTCCCGGTGCCGGGCGCCCTGCCGGGGCGCGATCTGGCGACGGCCTGGGGCCATGGCCTGCCCCCGCTGCCGCCCGTCTATGGCACCGAGTGCACGTGGATGAAGAAGCGCGCGTGGCGGGCCGGCCGTTTCAAGCTGATCTCCGCCCTGGAGCCGGATTTCCACGGCGGCCCGGACACCGAGCTGTACGACCTGGAGGTGGACCCTGGCGAAACCGCCAACCTGGCGGCCGTGCGGCCCGACCTGGCGGCCGAACTGCTGGCGGCGCTGGAGGCGCATGTGGCGCGCCGCGTGGGCGAGACCGGCCTCCCCGACCCGTTGCGTGAGCAACCGGTGAGTTCGCGGCGGATCGGCGCCCCGGCGGGAACGGGGGGTGCTGACGTGCTGCACGCCGAGCGGGGCAACGCCGGAGGCGACGCCGCCGGCGGCGCGCCTGCAGCAGGCGGCCCCAGGCCGGACGCGCCCCCCGCGTCCGACCGCCAACCGGCTGCACCCGTTCAGGAGCAGCCGCCGGCCGACGGAGACCGCCAGCCGGGCGTCACGGCGGCCGAGCGCGAGCGCGTCTCCCGGCGACTTGCCAACCTTGGGTACTAGGCGGCCTGCCGCCACGTCGTCGTTCGCGAGGCCACGTTTCTGGTTCCGGCCCGGCGGCTGACCTTGCGGGGCGCCTCCTCTGCCACGGGTCGCGCGGCGCGGACGGGTCCGGCTGCGTGCGGGGAAGGGGCAGGGCCATGGCCGTGGGGAAGCGAATCTCCGCCGACGTACGACCGGAGCGGGACACCGTGGCGATGCATGGCGCGCGGGGCAAGACCGCATTTTCGCGCAGTGGCTGGCTCGCGTTTCTCCCGTCGGCGGCGCCGCCAGTGGCTCGTGCGCTCCGGGTCGACGGCTTGGCGGGGGCGCGCGTCGTCGGCGGGCAGGCGTGCTGCGCGTTCGGCTGGACGCGCCGCTCCGTGGGGCCCCCGTAGCGGTCCGGTTCGGCGCCCCTCGCTGCCGGCCAGCTTCCCCGGCTTCCGCGCCTCTGCTTCCGGCGGACGCGCCGCCGCAGTATGTCGGCGTAGGAGCGCGAAGCCCCGGGAGCGGGCCTGTGGTGCCGGGTGTGATGCCGCCCTCGCAGGTTCGGGTGGACCGTTGCGATCCGCTCCGCCGGTCGGCAGCGTGCGGGGCGCGCTTTGGCGTCGGCCCGTGCCCGGCACGCCGCCTGGGCCGTGCGCCCTTCCCCTCCGTCCGGCAACCGGCCTCCGCCCCGGACGGGGGCGGAGCGGCGAAAGGAGAGAGAGCCTGGCGGGACGGACCAGGCGTGCCGCTTTGAGCAGGCCGCGCGTGCTCGTCGTGGGATTGGATTGTCTGGAGCCCTCCCTGGCCTTCGACCATTACCGCGCGGAGATGCCCTATCTGCTCCGCATCGCGGGGGGCGCATGGGGCGAGTTGGAGAGCGTCTGTCCGCCGATCACCTGCCCGGCCTGGATGTGTGCCTTCACCGGGCGCGATCCGGGTCAGTTGGGCGTCTACGGGTTCCGCAACCGCGTGGACTGGGGCTATGGCGGGCTCCAACTCGCGTTTTCCGACAGCATCCCCGCGGAGCGGGCTCCCGCCGTCTGGGATGTGGCCTCCGCGGTCGGGCTCCACTCCACGGTGATCGGTGTGCCGCCTGGCTATCCGCCCCGGCCGGTGCGTGGCGAGTTCGTCGGCTGCTTCATGACGCCGGGGGCGGACAGCCCCTTCGCCCACCCTGCCGAGCTGGTCGACGAGACGCGCCAGCTCGTGGGCGAGTACCGCTTCGACGTGGAGGACGCGCGCTCCGAGGACCGCGGGCGCGTGCTGAACGAGGTCTACGACATGACGGCCAAACGGTGGAAACTGGCGAGCCACCTGCTGAGCAGCAGGGACTGGGACCTGTTCGCCATGGTCGAGATCGGCACCGACCGTATGCACCACGCCTTCTGGCAGTTCATGGACCCGGCCCACGTCCTGCACGTGCCGGACAGCCCCTACCGCGATGCCATCCGCGCGTACTACCGGTACGTCGACGGGTTGCTCGGCGAGTTGCTGGCGTTCGCGGACGACGAGACGCTGGTGCTCTGCGTCTCCGACCACGGCGCGCGGCGCATGGATGGGGGCTTCCACCTCAACGAATGGCTGCTGCGGGAGGGCTACCTGACCCTGCGGGACGGCGCTCCCCGGCGCCCCGGACGGCTGGTCCCCGAACAGGTCGATTGGCCGCGGACCGTGGCATGGGGCGATGGCGGCTACTACGGCCGCATCTTCCTCAACGTGGCAGGGCGGGAGCCGCAAGGGGCGGTGTCGCCGGAGCGCTACGCCTCGCTGCGGCAGGAGATCGCCACGGCGCTGGAGGCCCTCGTGCTACCCTGGGGGCAGGCGGCGGCCCGGAGCCGCGTCTTCTTCCCGGAGCGCGCGTACCTGCAGGTCAACGGCTTTGCGCCCGATCTGATCCTGTATCCGGGCGACCTCTCCTGGCGGGCGCTGGCCGGTTTCCCCGCCGTCGCGGGCGCGGTCTTCACCCGCGAGAACGACACGGGACCCGACGGGGCCAACCACGCCCGTTATGGGGTGTTCACCGCCGCCACGGGGCGGACGCTGCGCCGGGCCGACGGCCCCCATCGTCGCCTCCGCGGACTGCGCCTGGTCGATGTCGCGCCGACCATCTTGACGCACTTGGGCCTCCCGGTCCCTCAGGGGATCGCCGGCCAGGCGATCGACCCGCGCGGCTGGGGTGGCGACACCCGCTAAGGCGCCGCAGTCGCGGGCGCGGCCGGCACGAACCCCAAGCGCCCAGGGGACCACGGCGCGGCTTGGTCGCCACGGGGCTGGTGCGCATGACCGTGGCGAGCCGCGCCAGTGGCGCCACGGGCTCGCCCCTTGGCCGCGCGGCACCCGGTAGCGCGGGCGTGCCCAGGCCCTTGCGCACGGTCCGCGGGACCTCGTCCAGGCGCGCGCCGCCAGCCCGGCGGGGGGCCCGGGCCGCCCGTCCCACTCGGCCGGCCCCGTGGCGCAGGGTTGCTGGAAAGGGGAAGGCTCGGGATGGAGCACGCCCATCTACCCGTCCGGGCTGAGGTGGTCATCCGCGACTGCACCGCGGACGACTTGGCCGCGCTCACTTGGTACAGCCACGGCGGCGGGAGTGAGGCGAAGGGGCGCTACCTGCGCTGGGCCTACGACAAGGCTGCCCGCGGCGACAGTGTTTTTCTGACCGCCCGCTTTCGCGACATGGCCTTTGCCCGCTGCCAACTGCACTGGCGGAGCGAGGGCAACCCCCGCCTCGCAGACGGGGCCATCAGCGCCGAACTCGACGACCTGTTCGTGCACTCGCCCTTCCGGGGCATGGGGGTCGGCCGGGCCCTGGTGCGCGCCTGCATCCGCCTGGCCGCGGCGCGCGGGCTGCGCTTTCTCCGCCTCGGCGTCGAGCCCGGCCATCCGGCGGCGGTGCAGCTCTACGCCTCTGAGGGCTTCGTGGACGCGGGCGAGGGCGTGCTGCGCTGGAAGGACTGGTCGGTGCGCGTGCGCGTCTGGGAGCGGGGGCTCGGCAGGTAGGGAGCAGGGCGCGTGGTGTCCGGCGCTGACGCCTTCCCGGGGTTGCGGCCATGGCCGTGTGGTCCGGATCGCGATGGCGGCTGTGGGCAGGCGCCCCGGCGCGGGGTGCGCGTACATGCCACGCGTCCTCCGTCCCCCCAGCGAGGTCGAGTTCGGGGGCCTGGGCCCGCTCTTTTCCGTCCGCGTTCAGCCAAGGACTCCGCAGGGTATGGCGCGAACCCATCGTTTCCGTTGGACGCGGGGCGCCGCGGGGCGGTGGCGCGGCGGCCCCGCTCTTGGGGGGTACGGTTTTGGCGGGCGTGCTCTGCGTCGGCGAAGTGCTCATCGACTTCTTGGGGGAGGGTGGGGGCTCCCTGGTGGATGCCGCGGCCTTCCGGCCCGCGCCAGGCGGAGCGTCGGCCAACGTCGCGGTGGCAGTGGCCCGAGCCGGGGCCTCGGTGGCCTTCGCCGGGCGGGTTGGGGACGACGCCTTCGGCCGCCGCCTGCGCACTGCGCTGGAGTCGGCCGGGGTGGATTGTGGGCCACTCCGCACCGATCCCCAGGCGCACACCACCCTGGCCTTCGTCATCCCCGCCAGCCAGGGGGCGCACGGCTTTGCGTTCTTTCGCGGCGCGGACGCGGGCCTGGGCCCCGAGGACCTGCCGCCGGCGCTGTTTTCGGGACGCGCGGCCCTGGGCTGTGGCGGCGTGTCCCTCTCGGCGCAGCCAGCGCGGGCGGCGACCCTGCACGCCCTGCGCGCCGCCCGCACCGCGGGGGCCCTCACCGTCTTCGACGTAAACTGGCGGCCGGCGCTGTGGGCCTCGCCGCAGGAAGCCGTGGCCGCCTTCCGCGAGGCCATCGCCCTTGCCGACGTGATCCGATGCAATGAGGCGGAACTGGAGTTGCTGTGCGGCGCGGCCGGCACGGTGGAGGCGCGCGCCCGCTCGCTTTGCGGCTCGGCCGCCGCCGTGGCGCTGACGTTGGGGGAGCGGGGCGCGCTGTGGGTGGGCCCGGGGGGCGTCGCCGCCCATCCGGGCTTCTCCGTGCGTGCGGTGGACGCCATCGGGGCCGGGGACTGCTTCACGGGCACCCTGCTCGCCTGGTGGGCGAGACGCCGGGATGCCGCAGCGGCCGCCAACGCGGGCCCCGCCGCGCTGACCGAGGCCGAGGTGGCGGAGGCGCTCATGCGCTGCAATGCGGCGGCGGCACTCTCGACCCTGCGCCCGGGGGCCATGGGCGCCATGCCCACCCGGGATGAGGTGGACCGTTTGTTGCGGGAGCGGGCAGGGGGATAGGACGTCGCCCGCCCCGGAGAGGGGGCGTGGTAACGGGCTAATCCCTTGGCGCGCGCTTGGCCCGCCCCGGCGGAACGTCGTGCTGGTGTGCCGGCCGGGGCCCACAGCTCCGCGACCGCCGTTCCGGGGTACGGCGCGCGCCACGCTGGCGGCCCCCCGCGCGGTGGGGCTCGGGCGGCGCGGTGTTGGTCGCTACCCGTTGCGGCGGCTGGCTCCGGCTGTTCACCGGCAACGCGGCGGCCTGGTCTCGGGTGTCTGCCTTGCGGTGCGGGGCCTTGCCATGGCATCGAGGCACCCACGGGCGACGCGTCCCGTCGCCCGTTCCCCCGGTCGAAGCCGCGGTGGCGCCCCCCGGAAGGCGGCCGCGGTCCCAAGCGGCGGCGTGCCCTGGCCCATGCAAGCCCCCCGCCCACCGTTCGGCCTGCGCGCTGTGCGTGCCCGGAGGCGGTCCTGGCCCCAGCCATCCATGGAGAACGGGCCCCGCCCCGACGGTGCCAGCCGCCCACGCCGCCCGGCTTCCCTGCCCCGCCACCCCGTCCGCCAACGCCGGGGGCTCCCGGAACGGCCGCCAGCGCCGGGGCCATACGATGGGGCCGCCGCCGCGCGGCCGCCTCGGCCCTGGGGGGTGCCCCGGTATGGTCGCCATCCGCTCCGCCTGTCCGGATGACGCCCCAGCCATCGCCCGCGTGTACGTCGCGACCTGGCGGACCGCGTACCGCGGTATCGTGCCGGACTCCTACCTGGCCGGCATGGCGGAGGCGGCTTGGGAGGGGTACTGGCGGCACGTGCTCGACGACCCTGAGGGCAGGGAGATCCTCCGCTGCGCCTTGGTGGCCGAGACGGAAGGCGGGGTCGTGGGGTTTGCCACGGGCTGCCGGGAGTGGAGTGGCGACGCTGCCTACGAGGGAGAACTCGACGACATCTACGTCCTGCAGGCGTACCAGCGCCACGGGCTGGGCCGGCTCCTCATCGGCGGCGTTGCCGGGCGACTCGGTCACGCCGGGCTGCGCTCGCTGCTCGTGTGGGCTGCCGCCCGCAGCCCCGCCTGCGCGTTCTACGCGGCCCTGGGCGGCACCCGCCTGGATCGTAGCCGGCGGCGTTCCATCGGTGGTGCGACGGTGGACATGGCGGCCTACGGCTGGAGGTCGCTGTCGGGACTGGCGCCACCCCTGCGTCGGTGAGCCCGCCGGCGGTGACGGTCCCCCGGTGGACTGGTTCCGGTTGCCGGGGTAGGCTGTAGCGCGGGCGTGCCGGACGCCCGTTTCACGCGTTGCTGGGGAGTGGGATCGTTGGGGCGCGGGCGTGCGCTACGGATATTGGGGGCCGTGGTCCGCACCGCCGGCCGCCACCTCGCCCCAGGCATCCCC
>DAHWHV010000350.1 GCA_027335545.1 Clostridia bacterium | reverse complement strand
AGGGGGGCCGCCGGGGGGCGGCGCACGCCTGCCCACCCTGGCCGGGGCGGGGGCAGGCGCTGGGGCCTCGGCGGGGGCGGGGGCTGGATCCGCTGCAGGGGCGGTCGCCGCGGCCGGGCCCGCCGTCTGCGCCATCGGCGGGCGCTCCGGACACGGCAAGACCACCCTGATCGAGCGCCTCGTGGCCCACCTGGACGGCGCCGGCGAGCCGGTGGCCACCCTCAAGCACCACGCCCACGGCACGCCCCTGGACGCCCCGGGCAAGGACGGCTTCCGCCACCGCGCCGCCGGGGCCCGCCTGACGGTGGTCGCCGGGGCCGGGGGCTTCCTCTGGTCGGAGGCCTGGTCGGAGGCCTGGTCGGAGACTCGGTCGGAGACTCGGTCGGAGGCTCGGTCGGAGGCTCGGTCGGAGGGCCCTGCCGAAGCGTGGGCGGCGAGTGAACCCCAGGATGAGGCGGACGCTGGGACGGCGAATCGCTGGGGGGCTGCGTCGCCATCGCCGTCCGCCGTGGCGCCCCCTGGCGGGCGGTGGCCCGCCGCCGGGGGGGGGCCGGGCGAGCCCCCCCTGGAGGCCTGGCTCCCGGAGTTGCGCGCGCGGGCGGCCGCGGCGGGCTGCCGCTGGCTCCTGGTGGAGGGCTACCACCAGGCGTCGCTGCCGCGGGTCGAGGTCCTCGACACCGACCAGGCCCGCGCGCCGCGCTCCACGCCCGAGCAGGGCCTCTTCCTGGTCGCTGCCAGGGACCCGGCCCGGGCGGCGGTGCCGGCCGGGGTGGCGGTGCTGGCGCGGGAGGACGTGGCGGGCATCGCCGCGGCCATCCGCCGGGCCTGCGCGCCCTGACGGCGGGGATGGCCCGCCTGGCGCGGCGGAGCCACCGACTTCCCGGTGCGCGCCGGAGCGAAGACCCGGTGTCGCAGCCACGGCAAGCCGCCCGCCCACCCGGCCGCCCACCGGCGACCCCGGAGCCGGGCCCGGCCGTCGGGTGCGGCGGGCCGACCGCAGCCGGCCTCGCCCGGAGGCAGGCCCAGAGGGGGTGCGGGCCCTGATCGCGGTGGTGCTCACGGGGGGCCGCAGCCGGCGCATGGGGACGCCCAAGGCCTGGGCCGAGGTCGGCGGGCGGACCTGCCTGGCGCGCGTCGTCGACGCCTGCCGGGGCGCAGCCCTGGAGGTTGAGTTCCAGGGGGAGCTGGCGGGTTTGGAGGCGGCCTTCCCCGCCACCCCCGTCCACGCCGACGCCGCCCCGGGGGAGGGGCCCCTGGCCGCCCTGGCCGCAGCGCTGGCGCGGCGCCCGGGGCAACCCCTGCTGCTGCTGGCCTGCGACCTGCCGCTGCTGCCGCCCCCCCTCCTGCGCGCCCTGCTGGAGGGGCTCCCTGGCGCCGATTGGGTCGTGCCCCTCCACGCCGACCGCCTGCACCCGCTGTGCGCCGCTTACGGCCCGGGCGTCCTGCCGGTGGCCACGGCGCTCCTGGGGCAGGGGCGGCGGGACATGCACGCCCTGCTGGCGCATGCCTCGCTTGTCGGGCGGCCCCTGGCCCCCTCGCCGGCCTGGGGGGACCCGGAGGCCGCCCTGCTGAACGTCAACACGCCCGCGGACCTGGCGGAGGCCGGCCGACGGGCAGGCGGCACCCCCCTGCGGCGGTAGCGTCGGAGGTCGGGCGGGCACCGGCGGGTCGGCGTCCTCGGCCGCGCATGCGCCGGCGCGCCCCGCGCGAGTGTCCCCATGCCCGCCGTGCGACTTTCGGACCGTTCTACCGTTCTCCCCGGGGATGCACCCGACGCTCCCCGCGCTCGTCGCCACGTCCGTCGAGGTTGTGGTTGGAGCCCGTCGGTGTTGGGATTCCCGGCGGTGAGGATGACCAGCGTTGGACCCGCCACCGTTCCCACCCGGCTATCGTATCGTATGAGGGGGGATGCAGATTGGGTCAGCACCCGCGGGCCCCACACCATATTCGGGTTGCGGAGCCGCGCCCTGGGGCCGGTCGGCACGGTGAGGTACAACACATCTACCGCCAAGCACGGGGGCGTTTTGTCGCGGCGGGCGAAGATGCTTCTTACGCGTTGAGTCATCAGGCAAGAGCAGCCGTGCCACGCCGAAGGGTTCGCAGGCGGCGGCCCACGCAGGGCAGCCAGCCAAACCCTTGACGGATCAGCCGTAGCGTGTGAACCGCCGGCGGCCGCAGCCCGTCACCGGACTCGGTGGTCGCAACGCCTTCAGTGAAGTGCGTCATCGAACTCTCCAGCGTGATTCCGGGTGCGCCCTGTTCCGCGGCGGCGGCTTTCCCCACGATAGGCACCACCTGATCGGCACCACCTGACAGACACCACTGCGTTGAGTGAACAGGTTCGGACTCAGGCCTCGCCCTGGCCCCCACCCTATGGAGGTGCCGTGATCATGTCCATGAGGTTGTGGTATCCCCCCCGTGAGGTTGAAGAGCTGCAGGGATTGCTCCGCCAGACTTTCGAGACGCCGCGCAACGAGGCTGATCGACCCTGCGGTTTTCCGGTCGATATCTACGAAACCCCCGCCGAGGTGATCGTGCGGGCAGACCTGCCGGGTGTGATCGCCGCAGACATCCAGGTCCAGCACCACGACGGTCAATTGCTCATTCGCACGGTGCGTAAGGCGCAGCCGCCGGAGGGGTGCGCGTGGTTGATGCATCAGACTCCGGAGGGGGACCTCGTGCGGGCGTTCACGCTGGGCGTGCCGGTCGATCTTGACGGCGTGGAGGCCGTCTATGAGGCCGGCGTGCTGGAACTCCATCTGCA
>DAHWHV010000329.1 GCA_027335545.1 Clostridia bacterium | reverse complement strand
GGGGGGGGCGTCGAAGACGACGGCGGCCCTGACCTCCAGGCAGCGCCCCGACGGTCGCATCCGGGACACTGCCCCCGGGCGGGCTCGCTGCGGTCACTCGGGGAGTGGGGGCGCGCATGACCTTGACGTCGGTTCCACTGCTCCTGGCGGCGGCGGCGGGAGTGGGCTTGGCGCACTCGATCCTGCCGGATCACTGGGTGCCGTTGGCGGTTCTGGCGCGCGCGAATCGCTGGAGCCTGGCGCGCACGGCCAAGGTCAGTTTCCTCGCGTCCCTTGGGCACGTGGGCCTGTCGCTGGCGCTGGGTGTCGTGCTGGCCACGGCGGGACTGGCGCTTCGCCGCGTCGTGGTCGCCGACGAGGGCGGGCTGGTCGGCGGCGTGCTCGTGCTGACGGGGCTCGGCTTCCTGGTCTGGGCGCTGCTGACCCGGGGGCGTGGCCACGCGCACGGTCACGAACACGGTCACAGCCACGATCACAATCACAGCCACGACCATGCCCATGACCCTGCGCATCCCCATGCCCATCCCCACACGGAGGGACGTGGCCCGGGGCTGGGGTCCGGTGAGGATCGGCCCCGGCATCGCCACGAAGGGGCAAGCGAGGTCCCACCACACGCTTCTGGCTCCGAGCCCGGCCAGGGGCACGACCACGACCAGCGCCACGGGCCCCACTTCGACCACGAGCACCACCAGCACCAGCACGGGCAGGACCACGGAGCACCGGAGCGCGCCGCGGGTCCTGGCCACCGGCGGGGGGCGTGGCTGGCGGAGATCGCGGTACCCTTCGGCGTCGCGGCGTCCCCGGACCTCACCATCCTCCCGGTCTTCCTCGCGGCCTCCGCGGTCGGGGTCACGGCGGCCGTCGGCACCTTGGTGACCTTCACGCTGGCGACCGTGGGCGCGTTCGTCGTGCTCACCGTCGTGGCGACCGTCGGCGGCTACCAGGTGCGCTGGCCGTGGCTGGACCGCAACGGGCACCTGGTTTCGGCGCTGGTGCTGCTGGTCGTGGGCGTCCTGGTGCTGGCGGGCGTGTGAGGGAGGCGGGCAGGCATCCCGACCCGTCGGGGAGTTTCCGCCCGGTCAGACCGGAGTCTCTGACGTTGCAGGCCTGGACCGGGACCGGCTTCGGGCCCGAGCCGGGGCCCGTGGCCGCGACCAAGGTCAGCGACGACGGCCAAGAGATGGCCAGGTTCGTCGCGCTGGTCCACGGATTGAACTCAGGGTCGCAGCGATCCAAGTGCGCCCTCCCAAACGCCTCGCTCCCCAGCACTTGGCCCCGATCACCTTGCGGGCCGTCCTCCTTCGGGAGATCGCTGCGCCCGCCGCTCAGGAGCCCGTCCACTGGCGCTTGCTTACCCCCCTTCCCATCGACACGCCAGGCCAGGCGGGGGGGGGCGCACGGGCCTACCGGCCCCGCTCCGCAACGCTCGCGGGGGTCGGGCCGGCGGCCGGAGGGGAAGCGAGCCCCGACGGCGGCCCGCCGGTCCGGTTCGGTCGGGTGATCCGGTCCAGCAGGCGTGTGAACCAGGACCCCTCCTGGCCCGCCAAGGCGCGGCGGTAGAAGCGGGAGAAGCCGTCTTCGTGCCGGGCGGTAGGCATGACTCATCCGTTCCTTTCAGCCGGGCCGGGGCCTGCGTGTTGGCGGCTGCACCAACCGGTCCTGCCCCGCCCTCACCGCGGCCAGGGTGCCTCGACCACCAGCGTCGGTCTCCGCCCCCCGAGGCGCCAGGTGCGGCTGCGGCCGCTGTCGGCGTCCTGCAGCGTGACTGAGGCGTGGGTGGCCCGCAGGTGGTAGTGCCCCCCCGCGTAGCGGAGGTGGCGCACTCCGAGCCAGTCCAGGGCTGCCGGCAGGCGGGGGGAGACCGTCAGGCCGCGCGCCCCGGCGCGCACCCCCAGGAAGCCATAGAGCAGGACCAATGGCACCATGGTGCTCTCCACGAACTCCGCGTCGATGCCCAGCCCGCCCGCCGTGCCGGCGCCCTGCAGTGACCCCCCCTCAGGACCAGCGGCGGCCCGGGCGGCGTAGTACGGGCGGTAGCCCCCGGCGCGCCAGACCTCCTCGTACCAGTCCAGGATGCGCGCCAAGCGCGCGAAGGCCGGGTCCGCGCCCTGGAAGGCCAGGCGGTTGCACACGTCGTGGTAGGAGGTGTAGAGGACGGCGCCGCCGTCCTGCACCTGCTGGCCCCAGGGCACCCGGCGGCCCTCCCACACCCAGAAGTACCAGTCCTCGTTGCGGCGCGTCGTCGCCCGCGGGGCGAAGCGCCAGTGGTAGATGTCCGGGCCCTGCGCCGTGTCGCCGGCGATGAGGCGGCGGCCGTCCAGCCAGTCGTAGATCGCGGCCGCCTCGGGTGGCCCGCCCAGCCCGAGGTGCAGGGCCTCCAGATTGGCGAAGACGAACCCGTGGTCGTGGCGCGTGCCCTCCGCGTCGATCGTGCCGATGAAGCGCCCCCGGTCGGCGTCCCAGAACGCGGCGGTCGCGGTGGCCTGGACGTGGCGGGCTTTGGCCCGCAGGCTCCGGGCGCTCTCGCCCGGGCCCGCGCCCCACCCCGGGTGGTCGGCCAGCAGCGCCTCCAGTTCGGCGGCGGCCCGCAGGGCGGCCAGGTAGTACGCGGTTCCGTACACCTCGCGGTGGCCGAAGGGGAGCAGATCCCAGTAGTTGGAGCCGATGCCGTGGCCAAGCCCGGTCAGGCCGTCGTGCCCCCACCAGGGGAGCTCCAACAGGCCGAGCCGGTCGCCACCCAGGTCGTGTTGCAGGAAGCGCAGGGCGCTCCGGATGCGCTCGGCGTTGCGCACCAGGAAGGCGCGGTCGGCGCCCCAGAGGGCGTGGCGCGCGGCGGCCAGGACGAAGTGGCTGTTGTTGGTGCTGTGGCGCGTGTCGAAGAGGGGCTCGACCCGCTCCAGGGTCAGCCCCCCGTCGGCGGGCAGGTAGAAGCGGAGGCGTAGCGCGTGAAGGGTGGCCTCTCGGTCCAGGTGCCGCCAGAGCGGCAGGAAGAGCGTCGTGGGGCCCACCGGCCCGCCCCGAGCCGCCGCCTCCCCGGCCGGGGCGGTGAAGGACAGGTGCCCCCCGTCCCAGGCGCAGACGCCCGCCAACGGCGCCGGGCACCGGAACTGCAGGGCCAGGAACGGCATCAGGCCCGCGGGGATGGCCAGGGGACCCGAGGCCACCTCGACCTCGCCCCCCGCGGCGCCCAGGGCCCACCCCTCCGCCTGCCCCGGCAGGGTCCGTCCCGTGGTCAGGTGCCACCCGTGCCGCTCCCCGCCGGCGAAGGTCCAGGCCGGCAGGAGCCCGCCCGATTGCCGGTGGTCGGGGAACGGCCAGCCGATGCGGTTCCGCTCCGGGAAGGTCGGTGGGTAGGTGTAGACGTAGCCGTCCGCGTCGAACTCCACCTGCTCCAGGGAGTGCGCCAGGTCCGCATTGTAGTCGCGGCCCAGCGCGTGGTGGGCGCCCGTGTCCACCCAGGCCGTGCACAGGGCGTTCCACTCCCGCCAGTCCGTCTGGTTGTCCCCGGTGTACGCCGAGGGCCCCGGCGCGGCGAAGAAGTGGCGGCGGAAGAAGTCGTTGGCGAGCGCCGCCACCCGCGCATCCGAGGCGATGAACTCCGGGAAGTCCGGGCCGGCGCCCGCGGGCAGGGGGAAGGCGAAGGGCAGCGGGTAGGACAGGGGGGAGGCCTCCTTCCGGGTCGCGGGGCGGCGGGGCCGTCCCACACGGGGCGCCCCTGGCGCGGGTTGCCCCCGTGTCCGCCGGCCCCTTTCGACGCGCGTCGACGCCGGTCTCCCGCGGGTGGCTGGGCCCGGTTCCGCACGCCCCGCTGCAGGAGCAGCCGTGCGGCGCCGGAATGGGCGCCGTGCCCCGGGGGCCGGCCCCGGCGCGGGAAGCGGGGGGGGCGCGTGGCGGAACCGGTGGGCATCGGGGTCATCGGCGTCGGGCTGATCGGCAAGTCCCACCTCGAACACTACACCAAGATCGAGGGCGCGCGCGTGGTGGCCGTCGCGGACATCGACGAGGCGGAGGCGCGCCGGGTCGCCGAGCGCTTCGGCGTACCCCACGTCCACCAGGACTTCCGCGCCCTGCTGGCGCGCGACGACATCGCCGCCGTCGACGTCTGCCTGCACAACAACCTCCACGCCCCCGTGGCGATCGAGGCGCTGCGCGCCGGCAAGCACGTGTACTGCGAGAAGCCGATCGCGGGGTCGTACGCGGACGGGCGGGCGATGCTGGAGGCCTCCGCGGAGGCGGGGCGGCTCCTGCACGTCCAACTCGCGACGCTCTACCAGCGCGAGACCAAACTGGCCAAGCACCTGCTGGACCACGGGCGCCTGGGGCGCGTCTTCTACGCCCGCTCGACGGGCCATCGCCGACGCGGGCGGCCGTTCGTCGACGGCTACGGGGCGCCCTTCTTCGTCCGCCAGGAGACCGCCTCGGGCGGGGCCCTCATCGACATGGGCGTCTACCACATCGCGCAGGTGCTCTACCTGCTGGGCCTGCCGGCCCCCGAGCGCATCAGCGGCCGCATCTACCAGGAGATGGACATGGACGCCGCGCGCCGGGAGCACAGCGGCTACGACGTGGAGGAACTCGCCTTCGGTTTCGTCCGGCTGGCGGGGGGCGTGACGCTGGAGATCGCCGAGGCCTGGGCCATCCACCTGAGCGCGTTCGAGGGCAGCTGCCTGGTCGGCGCCCAGGGCGGGCTGCGCCTGAACCCGTTCAGCTTCCACACCACGCTCGACGACGTGCCCTTCGACCTGACGACCGACCTGCGGGACCTGGACACCCGTTGGCATCGACTCCAGGCGGACCAGGACGCCTACGACTCCTCGGCGCAGCACTGGGTGGCCGCCCTGCAGGGGCGCGTCCCGCTCCTGCCGACCGCGGCGCTCGCGCTGCAGACCATGCTGATCAGCGAGGGCATCTACCTCTCCAACCGCCTGGGCCGCGAGGTGACGGCCGAGGAGGCGGCCGCGGCCTCCCGCTCGACCGCGCTGCGGCTGTAGGCCGAGCGCCGCGTGCCCCACTGCCCCTCGCGGAGCGAGGCTCACCGCTGCGGAGCGAAGCTCGCCGCTGCGGAGCGAAGCTCGCCGCAGGTGAGCGGTGCTCCGTTGCCGAGCGCTGCTTCGCCGCAGGTGAGCGGTGCTCCGTTGCCGAGCGGTGCTCCGCTACGGTGCAGAGGCGGCCTGGTGCCTTGCGCACGAGCCTCCGAGGAGGCCGGAGCGAGAAGTCGCAGTCGGCCCCGGAACCGCAAGGAGTAGTGGATCACAAAGAACGTGGCCACAGCATCGGGAGGAGGGTGCCGCCAAAGGCGCTCTTGCAGCACCCTCCCAGGCGGGCCCGGGGGGCTTCCCTACGGGCCGCGCCGTCGGCGCCGCC
>DAHWHV010000321.1 GCA_027335545.1 Clostridia bacterium | reverse complement strand
GCGCCCGTCGCCGAACACCAGGGCCGCGGGCCCGTCCCAGGGCTCCATCAGGCAGGCGTGGTAGCGGTAGAAGTCGCGACGCTCGGCGGGGAGGTCCTCCAGCCCCTCCCAGGCCTCGGGAACCATCATCATCATCACGTGGCGCAGGTCGCGCCCGCCAAGGTGCAGCAACTCAACGGCGTTATCGAGCTTGCCGGAATCGGAGCTCTGGGGGTCGATCACGGGCCACATCGTCTCCCCCAGGGGGGCCAGGAAGGGGGCCGCCAGCGCCTGCTGCCTGGCCCGCATCCAGTTGACGTTGCCCTGGAGGGTGTTGATCTCCCCGTTGTGGGCCAGGCGCCGGAAGGGCTGCGCCCGCTGCCAGCTTGGCGCGGTGTTGGTGCTGTACCGCTGGTGATAGACGACCCCCGCCGTGACGAAAGCCGGGTCCGCCAGGTCCGGGTAAAAGTCGGCCAACTGCGAGGCCATCATCAGGCCCTTGTAGACGATGGTCCGCGCGGACAGGGAGGCCACGTAGTAGTCGTCCCGATTCTGCGCCAGGGGCGCGAAGGCGTGCTCCACCCGGCGGCGCACGCGGTAGAGGCGCCGTTCGAACGCCGCGGGGTCGTCGGCCTCGGGCCGTGCCACCAGCAGGTGCAGGATGGTCGGGCAACTCCAGCGGGCGTGGCTGCCCAGCGCGGTTTCATCCACCGGCACGGGCCGCCAGACGTAGTCGTCCGCGCCCTCGGCCGCCAGGGCCCGCTCGACCCGCTTGACGGCCGCCGCCCGCTCCGCCTGCCCCCGGGGCAGGAAGAACACGCCGACACCGACGGCCGTCGGCGTCGGGCCGCGCCCACCGGCGCGCGCATAGGCGGCGCCGAACATGGCCTGGGGCACCTGCGCCAGGATGCCCGCGCCGTCCCCGGTTTGCGCGTCCGCGGCGACGGCGCCGCGGTGCGAGAGGCAGCCCAAGGCCTGCAGACCTAGGCGCAACACCTCGTGCGAGGGCCCCGCGGTGTGGGCGATAAAGCCGACCCCGCAGGCATCGCGCTCGGCACGCGGATCAAAGAGGGACTTGGAACGTCCATGTCGTATGATCATGACTGTCCTTTGTTGCCAGCCGGGTCGGCCGACCGTGTTGTTGACCGACCACAGGTCGGGCATGAGTATCTTACAACGATTCGCGCTGTTCCCCGGATCTCCTGCGCGGGCACCGGGCGGGCTGAGGGCGCCGCTGCGGGCACGCCGGACCCCTCGACCGCACGGGCCGCGCATCCGGTGCGGCGCATCCCGTGGTGTCTGCCTCGGCGGCGCGCCGTCGGGGCGGGGGCGGCCAACGGCACCCCCAGGGGCCGGGACACACGGGTCCATGGGGCACGGGGGCAGGCCCCCCTACGCGGCCCCCGCCATCTCCCGCAGGATGGCCTCGACCGCCGCCGCCGGATCTGCGGCCTCGGTCACCGGGCGACCGACCACCAGGCAGTCGGCACCCGCCGCGACGGCCGCCCACGGGGTCGCCACGCGGGCCTGATCCCCCGCGCCCGCCCCGGCGGGGCGGATCCCCGGCGTCACCACGAGACGCCCGGGCCCCGCGACGGAGCGGACTAGGGCCGCCTCCAGGGGCGAGGCCACGGCCCCGTCGCACCCCGCGGCGCAGGCCAGGGAGACCAGGTGCTGCACCTGCTCTCGCAGGGGGGAGCGCACCCCCAGGGCGTGGAGCAGTTGCTCATCGAGGCTGGTGAGCACCGTAACCGCCAGGCAGCGGAGGCGGCCGGCCGGTCCGGCGCGGCCCGCCGCCTCCGCCTCGCGGGCGGCGGCCACCCCGGCCGAGAGCATCACCGGGCCGCCGGTGGCGTGCAGGGTGACACCCCAGGCCCCGAGGCCGCAGAGGCCGCGCACCGCGCGCTCCACCGTGCGCGGGATGTCGTGGAGCTTGAGGTCCAGGAACAGGGGGCCGGTGACGCGCTGCAGGGCCTCTACCCCCTGGGGCCCGACGCGGCAGAACAGCTCCAGGCCCACCTTGAAGCCGACGCCCAGCGGCGCGAGTTCCCGCGCACAGGCCATGGCCGGCCCGAGTTCGGGGAAGTCCAACGCCACGAAGAGCCGCTGCCCATCCGCCATGCCCCCCCCC